>JAOAGV010000031.1:0-10978 GCA_026415575.1 Candidatus Sumerlaeia bacterium | reverse complement strand
AGAAACTGGCCCTCGGCATCAGCCGCAACAAACTCCGCGAAATCGCCCGCCGCAATGCCGACGCCGTCACCCTCATCTGCCCCTTCTGCAACATCATGTATGACACCAACCAGAAGAAGATCGAAACCACGTTCGGCGAAACCTTCGGCGTGCCCGTTCTGTTCTTCCCGCAGGTGCTGGGCCTTGCCATGGGCTTCGAGCCTCGCGAACTGGGCCTGTCCATGAACCGCGTCGCGCCCAAAGCCCTCCTCGAAAAAATCGGAATCCGGTAAGCCCAGTCCCTTCATCTTTGGCATTGGGTTTTCGGATCGGCCCCTAATAGCACGTGCGGTCTTTCGAGCGCGGGTCGCTCACCGTCTCGCCGCTGTTCCAGATTCCCTCAATACTTCGCAGGCGATAGGGGGCGCTGGCGTCATAGTATTTCTTGGACACATCCACCACATTGACCATCACTGCCGGCTGGTCGAGAGGGAGGCGGTTTTCGATCAATCCGTCGGGCGTGATAAAGACGCTCTCCCAGCTTCTCGGCGCGCAGGAGTTGCTCATGGAAATGAACATGTTGTTCATTCCCGCGTGGGCTTGTCCGGTCGGCGGCATGATCTTCGGATGAATCGAGCCTTCCTTTTGCCGCGCGTTGTAGAAGGAATGGAACATCAACCGCACGCCCCGTTTGCAATACTGCCGATAGAGTTCGGGAAAACGAATGTCATAACAGATGAGCAGGCCGCACGTCACGCCCTTGATCTCAAAGATGACGAAATGGTCGCCGGGCGAAAAATGTTTGAGGTCGCCGCCTGTGCAAAATCGCTTGTCGTAACGATCAACAATTTTCCCTTCAGGGTTGATCACATAGAGTGAATTGTGTGGTTTGTGGTTGCCGCCGAGACGGTGGGCGGCGCCGAGAATGACCCACTGCTGCAACTCGCGGGCCAGCGCCAGAATCGTCTCCAGCTGGTCGCGTTGCAGGGTCCACGGAAAATCTTCGAACGACTGCACGTCCACGCCGGCGTAACCCGAAAGCGCGCATTCGGGGAAGTGGACCACGTCGGCACGCTGCGCGGCAGCCTCGCGCATTTGACGGCGAATCCAATCGGCATTGGCCGCGATGTCTGCCGAAACGGGAAACTGGCACGTGGCTACGCGCAGCGGCGAGGCCGTTTTCGGCCCAGCCGATTCCTTCTGTTTTGTCTTGGCCGATTTCCCCGTTGCCTGCGCCATTGCGTCAAACGAGCCGCTGATGAGCAACCCAGCAAACACCATGCACACGACCACGCACAACCTGTGGCGCCGGCTTTGGCCCTGCCGCCACGGCAAGGAGCCCGAGCGGCGCAATCTGCGAAAGCAGCGAAGGCGGCCAATCTGCAATGGGTGTTCCATGTCTCCACCTCAAGAGCGATATGTGAAACTCATCTGCGCGCGCAATCCTCAAGCGCGCCCGACGAACTCCGTGAGAACACTGCTCAAATCGGTGCTATTGTCAAGCCGCGCGTCCCGATTGCCTGCCTGTTGATGGCCGAAGGCTTATGTGCATCAAACCAACGGCTGCATTATAACGAAAAACAGCCGAATCGGTTTCCCACGCCGCGGAGTTTTATGTTGATTGTTGCACGATTGCGGGCATGATGCCCGATTTGTTGCGCCGGTGCGGGCGTTGCTCCAATTTTGGGCAGGACATTTCCGGTTGGCGGAAAAAATCACCCAAAGCTCCGGTGCAGGATGAAAGGATTGCGCCATGGCGATGTATAGCCCCCAGCCTGTCGAAAGCGCGTGCTATCCGCGGGGATTTCGCGCCGCCGGTGTCACGTGCGGCATCAAGGCATCGGGCCGGCCCGATCTGGCCCTGATTGTTTCGGACACGCGGTGCGAGGCGGCGACGATGTTCACGCAGAACCGCTTTGCCGCCGCGCCGGTGGTGGTTTCGCGCCGCCACGGCCGCAACGGCGCCCGCGCCATCATCGCGTCGAGCGGCAACGCCAACGCCTGCACGGGCGAGCAGGGCGAGCGCGACGCGCTGGCCATGTGCGAAGCCGCCGGACGGGCCATCGGCGCGCGGACCGACGAGGTGTTTGTTTGTTCGACCGGCGTTATCGGTGTTCCGCTGCCGATGGACAAGATCACGGCGGGCATTCCGCGCGTTGTGGCTGCCCTCAGCCCGACCGGCTGGGAGTCGGCGGCCGACGCCATCTGCACGACTGATGCATTTCGCAAAATGGCCGGACGCCGTCTCGACATCGGCGGCAAGGATGTGCGTCTGATCGGCATGGCCAAGGGGGCGGGGATGATTCATCCCAACATGGCGACGATGTTTTGTTTTCTGGCAACTGATGCGGCGGTCGAGGCCGAATGTCTGCCGACCATTCTGCGGCCCGCCGTGCGCGATTCGTTCAACAGCATTTCGGTGGACGGCGACACAAGCACCAACGACACGGTGATCCTGCTGGCCAACGGAGCGGCGGGTAATGCGCCGGTGCGGCGCGGCAGCGCCGAGGCGGCGTTGCTGGAAAAGGTCGTGCGCGACCTCTGCATCGAACTGGCCCGCATGATGGTGCGCGACGGCGAAGGGGCGACCAAGCTGGTCACGCTCCAAATCACCGGCGCGCGGTCGGACGACGAAGCGCGGCAGGTGGCGCGCTCGCTGGCCAATTCAATTCTCGTCAAAATGGCGTTTCTGGGCGAAGATCCCAACTGGGGCCGGATTGTGGCGGCCTTGGGCAATGCGGGCGTGGACCTCGACCCGCGCCAGTGCAGCGTGGGTTTTGACGGCATGCGCGTGCTGGATCGCGGGACACTGACGGGGGCCGACCGCGCGGCTCTGGCCGCGGCCATGAAGAAGCCTGAGTTCTCCGTCGAGGTGGACTTGGGCACGGGCGGCACGGGCGCGGCCACTTTTTGGACTTGCGATATTTCCGATGCCTATGTCAGCTTCAACGCCCATTATACGACCTGATTGTTAACGCTGTAGAAAGATGAAAAACCAAACCACATGCCGTCCGAGCAGCATCGGGAAACGGAGTGCGCAGGGCAAGAGTGTGTTCGTTTTGGCAGGACTGCTTGTGGCGCTGGCCCTCGGCGGAGCCTGCGGGAGCAAGCAGGGCAAGGACGGCACGATCGCCATCTATCGCGCGCAGTTCAATTCGAATGCCGAAATGATGGACTGGCAATGGAACGACAGCGGCCAGTGGGCGGTTCGCGACGGCTGGCTCGAGGGTGACGCGCGCCAAACCTCGCAAACCCGCACCATTCTTTGGCTGAAGCAGCCGATTCCCGACAACCTTGTGCTAGAGTTCGAGGGCGAGTGCCTCGATCATCCGGGGGAGCTCAACTGCTACTTTTTCGGCAACGGAAAAACGCTGTCGGGCTACGAGTTGATCGTCGGCGGATCGGACAACAAGCGGATTACGCTGAACAAGATCACGCGCGACGGCGATGAGGCCAGCCGCGAGCGGTTGGGCCGCGAGTCCCTCGTGTTGCACAAGGAGCGGCCCTATGCCGTGAAGGTCAAATACTACCGCGGCGCAATTAAGGTCTATGTCAATGAAGACCTGTTGATCAGCACCTCGGACGAGAAGCCTGACAAGGACGCCGAGCACCGCTATTTTGGTTTCAGCACCGTGGGCAATTGGGTACGATTCGACAATTTGAAAATCGAAAACAAACGCTGAAAACGCCGGCGGCAATCTGCGAAGCACTTTGCCGGCAAAAGCCACACAGCCTGTTTAGAATTAACCGGAGGAGAAAGCACGGAATGAGTTCCCCAAAGGGAAAACTGCTCGAGGATCCTGCTCTGGCACCCGCCATCGAACGCGCGCGTATTCTCGCCGAAGCCTTGCCGTATATCCAGCGATTCGACAACCAAACCGTCGTCATCAAGTACGGCGGTCATGCCATGGTGGATGAGGAGTTGAAGGCGGGAGTCATCCACGACGTAGTGCTAATGGAATCGGTCGGCATCCGTGTGGTGATTGTTCATGGAGGCGGACCGGAAATCACCAAACTGATGAAGAAACTGGGTATTCAGCCGCAATTCTTTGAGGGCCAGAGGGTTACGGATGAAGAGACCCTTTCCGTCACGCAGATGGTGCTCGACGGCAAGATCAACGGCGAAATCGTCAATGGAATCAATCTGGCCGGCGGGCGCGCCGTGGGACTGAGCGGAAAGGACGCAGGACTGGTCCTTGCCAAACGGTTCCGGCCGACCGGCCCCGACGGAAAAGTGGGCGACATCGGCTACGTCGGCGAAGTCGAGCGCGTCAATCCCGAAATCCTCGATGTGCTCGACAAGCATGAGTTCATCCCCGTTGTATCGCCCATCGGCGTGGATGCCGACGGGCAGACGCTCAACATCAATGCCGACACCGTGGCCGCCGAGATTGCCGCCGCTCTCAAGGCCGCCCGCCTGATTCTGCTGACCGACGTGCGCGGGATCTGCAAGAATCCGGCCGATCCGGCGACCATGATCCCCACGATTCGCGCCGCCGATTGCGAGGCGCTGATTCGGGACGGTGTCATCAGCGGCGGCATGATTCCCAAGGTGCGCGCCTGCCTCGAAGCCCTTGCCGGCGGCGTCGAAAAAACGCATATCCTCGACGGCCGCATTCCCCATGTACTCTTGCTCGAACTGTTCACGGACGCAGGGATCGGAACGGAGATCATTTCATAACGGCCTTGCGCGGCGGTGGGGGGGCGGCAAGAGTCGAACGTTTAGACCAGTGGAATCCCGGCGCAATAAATCAGCCAAAAGGATTTGAAATCTCCCATAAAAACGGAACGAGAAAAAGCGACGCGGCAGGATCCCTCAATCCAAAATCCAAACTACCACAGCCATGTTGTGTCCCGTTTGCCTGAGTGAAATGATCGTGCTGGAGATGGACCGCATCGAGGTGGATCACTGTTTGCGGTGCAAAGGGGTCTGGCTCGACCGCGGCGAACTCGAGCTTCTCGTGGAGATGAGTGGCGCGCCGTCCGGACCCATCCGTGGTGCACTCGAAGGCCGCGGCCGGCCCTTGATCGGCCCAAAGCGCCGATGTCCTGTTTGCGGCGTGCGCATGGACGAAGTGGACGTGGAAGGACCGGCGCCGGTGGTTGTGGACCGCTGCCCTCGCCGCCACGGCCTCTGGCTCGATGAAGGCGAACTGGGGCGACTGATCGAATCGGCGGGCGGTGCGCCGGAAACCGAAGCCGTAAAGCGTTTGCTGGGCCGTCTGCTGCAAAGCGAACGAGGGCGGCCGGAGAGCGGATAAAACCGTGTGGGAACAAATCCGTTCCAACCGACGCAAGTCAGCGATTCTGTTGGTCCTGATGGCCGTTCTGCTTTTAGCCTTGGGATCGAGCCTTGGCGCGGCTGCAACAGGCGCGCCCGAAGGCGCGATCGCCGGAGCAGCCTTGGCCGCTGCGGTCTGGCTGATCCTCACACTGGTGGCCTATGCCGGTGGCGACAATATCATGCTGGCGACGGCGGGGGCGCGCCGAATCGAAAAGCGCGACTTGCCGAAACTGTTTAACATCGTCGAGGAAATGACGATTGCCTCCGGCCTGCCCGTCATGCCCGAGGTCTATCTGATAGAGTCCAATGTGCCCAATGCGTTTGCGGTCGGTTCGCCGAAACGTTCGGCTGTGGCGGTGACCACAGGGCTTCTCGCGCGTCTCAACCGCGACGAACTGCAGGGTGTCATCGCGCACGAAATCGGCCACATCCGCAATCAAGACACGCGATTCATCGTATTGGCCGGGGTCATGGTGGCGGCCATCGTGCTGATTGCCGACCTGTTCTGGCGCAGCATGGCCTACGGGCGGTTTCGGGGCGGGCGCGGCCGGGGCGGCGGCCAGGCACAGGCCATTCTGATGCTAGTCGCGCTGGTGCTGGTGATTCTGTCGCCGATCCTTGCGCGCTTGCTCTACTTCGCCTGTTCGCGCAAGCGCGAGTATCTGGCCGATGCATCGGCGGCGCGCTTCACGCGCTATCCCGAAGGGTTGGCGTCGGCCTTGGAAAAGATCGATAAGGCGGTGTTGAGCGAACGACCGGACGTCAACCGCGTGATCGCCCCGATGTATATAGTCAATCCGCTGGCTGCCCGCGGCGGTATTTCCGGTTTGTTCTCGACCCATCCGCCGACGGCTGAGCGAATCCGGATTCTTCGGGCCATGGGGAAAAGCGCCTCATTTGCCCAATACGAAGAGGCTTACCGCACCGTCAGCGGCAAGTCGGGGCTGATCGGCGCATCGGCCTTGGCCGACTCCGGCGAAACGCCTGTGCGCGAAGCCGCAGCCGAGACCGAACCCGTCGCCGCCGCACGAAAGCGCGAAGCAATGGACGTGCTGTATCGCAAGAGCGGCTATCGTATCGCGCAGTGCACGTGCGGCACCCGCATGAAAGTTCCGCCGACTCATCCCGACCCCGCAATCCCCTGTCCCACCTGTGGTCGGTCCGTTTCGGTGGGCTGACAAGCGAAAACTGCTCGGGATCAATTGGGCATGGCATCCAGTTTGGCGCGGGCTGCACGTGCTGCGGTGCCTTGCCAGTCATGCTCCATTTGCAGGCGGAATTCTTTCCGCGCGGCGTCGCGGTAGGTTTTGCTCCGCTCCGGCTCGTCGGCCAACTCGGCCAGCACATTTAACACAATCCCGCGGTTGTAATGCACCTCGGCATAGTGGGGCGAAAGCTGCATGAGGCGGTCGCATGTGGCGAGGGCGTTTTCCCAGCCGCGCCGCGATTGCGCGGGATCCGTCCGCGCGGCGGCCTCGCGGCTCTGGTAATGCGCAAGTTTATAGAGAGCAGAGGCTTTTGCATGCAAATAAGTGCCGGGGGTTGGAATCTCGCCCGCCTCCATGCGCGCGAGCAGGTCCTCCCACAGCCGTACCTGCTGGGTGGGCGATGTGGCGTCATTCGCGCGCGCGACAGTAACTTCGTAGTGTACCCATGCATCCGCTGCAGGGCGCCGGACGCGCTCATCGAGCCATTGTTCGGCTTGCTTCGCATCGCTCATGGCGAGCGTCGCTGCATAGAGGCAGGCCGGCCCGCGGTCGCCCAGCGGTGGAAACGGCACTTTGCCGTCGAAACGGGCAAGAATGTCTTGAGCCAGCCGCAGTGCCTCATCGGTGCGCTCGGTGGTTCCAAGGGCGGTCAGATGATAGGCGGCAAATTCGTAGCAGTCGGGTTTCATCTGGGCCGCTTTTTGAAACAAACGTTCCGCATGTTCGCAAAAGGAATTCCGTTCGGTCTCCCGGCCCTCGGGCAGCAAACGGGCGGCAGTCAGATAGGCATGGGCCATTTGATAGATGTGAACCGGATCGGATAATTGGGTTTCGGCTGCGGTGGCCGGGTTTTTGGATTCGGCGGCCAGAAGTTGTCGCCGCATTTGTTCGAGAACCGTTTGGGGAAGCGGCGCACCAGGCCGGTGAAAAGCCAGAAGGATTTCAAGCCGCGCCAGATCCCGGGCCAGCAAATCCGGTTGAAGCCGCCGGACAAGGTCTTTTTCGGCGGCCAGTTTCTCCTTGTATTTCTCCGAGCGATACTCGACCTGATAGTGCGCATAAGCTGCGGCCTTGATCCAATGCGCGCGGGCCGACAGGGCCGAATCTGACGTGGTCTCCAGGGCCTGGTTGCAAAGATTTTCCGCCTTTTCGACATGATAAACGGCGGCATAGCCCAAAGCTGAATCCAGCAGGTCGCCGGCGGCCGGTTCGCCCAACGGGCCGCACATCCCCAAGCGGATTGACCAAGCCGAGATCAGCGCGACCGAAATGCGAATGATTTTAAACATCGCGGCCGACCGTGAACGGATTCGCATGGCAAACATCCCCCTTGGACAATGGCATTCCCGACTCTTGTGGGATGCAGTGCCTGCAAAGTCAAGCTTGCTCGAAACTAAAAAGCGCGAGCCCTTGGTCGCCAATTTTCCCCGGTTGCATCCCCCAATTTCGGGAGATGCCCTTTGAACATCCCCCTCGAATCTCATCGTTGACAATCCACCGGCGCTTTGGCTTAGGACAACTGCCTTTTTGCGCAGAAACTGTCATCCAACTTTTTGTCTTGTCTTTCGGGAGGAACGCTCGATGAGCACCAGTCAGGAACAACTCGATCTGCTTTGCATCAATACCATTCGCACGCTTTCCATGGACATGGTTCAGCAGGCCAAGTCCGGCCATCCGGGAACGGCCATGGCTCTGGCTCCGCTGGCCTATGTGCTCTGGAACCGGTTTATGAAGTATAATCCGCGCAATCCGCACTGGCCCGACCGCGACCGCTTTGTCCTGTCGGCCGGCCATGCGTCTGTTCTCCAATACGCCGTGTTGTTTCTGACCGGTTATGACCTGACGCTCGACGATCTGAAAAAGTTCCGCCAGTGGGGAAGCAAGACGCCCGGCCATCCGGAATACGAGGTGGTGCCGGGGGTCGAGACCACAACCGGCCCTCTCGGCCAAGGCTGCATGAACGCCGTCGGCATGGCCATGGCCGAGGCACACTTGGCGGCCGTTTATAACCGCCCCGGCTTCGAGATCGTCAACCACCACACCTACGTCATCTGCGGCGACGGCGACCTGATGGAAGGCGCCTCGCACGAGGCCGCCTCGCTGGCCGGCCACCTCGGTCTGGGCAAACTGATTTTCATCTACGATGACAACCACATCAGCATCGAAGGCAGCACCGACTTGACGTATTCGGATGACGTGGCCAAGCGGTTTGAAAGCTATCACTGGCATGTCCAAAATATCGGCGACAACGCCAACGATCTCGGACGCCTGAGCGCCGCATTGGATGCCGCCCGCCGTGAAACCGAGCGGCCCTCGCTGATCATTGTTCGCTCCCACATCGCCTATGGTTCGCCCAACCGGCAGGATACGAAGGAAGCCCATGGCGAACCGTTGGGCGAAGAAGAATGCAGGCTGACCAAGCGCGCCTACGGCTGGCCCGAAGACGCCAAGTTCCTTGTGCCCGATGACGTGCTGGCCTACATGCGCGAGGCGGTTGGGCGCGGACGGAAGTTGGAAGAAGAGTGGAACGAAAAGTTTGCCGCTTACCGGAAAGCCTTTCCCGAGCTGGCCGCCCAGTTCGAGGCCGCGATAAAGGGCGAGTTGCCCGCCGATTGGGATGCTAAAATTCCTCGCTTCGAGGGGGCCGAGAAACCGGCGGCCACCCGCGCAACCGGCGGCAAAGTTCTCAACGCCATCGCCGAGAAAGTGCCCTTCCTCGCCGGCGGCAGCGCCGATCTGGCTCCATCCACCCGCACCCTGATCACGTCGTGCGGCTACTTTGCCAAGGGCCAGTATGCCAATCGCAATTTTGCCTTTGGCGTCCGCGAGCACGTCATGTGCGGCGCGTGCAACGGCATGGCCCTGCATGGCGGCATCCGGCCTTATGCGGCCACGTTTTTTGTCTTCACCGATTACGCGCGGCCCTCGATGCGCCTGTCCGCGCTGATGAATCTGCCGGTGATTTATTACATGACCCACGATTCGATTGGTCTGGGCGAAGACGGCCCGACGCATCAGCCCGTCGAGCATTTGGCGGCCCTTCGCGCCATGCCGAATATGTGCGTCATCCGGCCGGCCGATGCCAACGAAACCGCCTATGCGTGGCGCGCGGCGATGCTGCGCAAGACCGGCCCGACCGTGCTGGTGCTCACGCGGCAAAATGTGCCCGTGCTCGATCCGGCAAAATATGCCAGCGCCGAAGGCGTGCTCAAGGGCGCATATATCTTGTCGAAGGAAAAGGCCGCCAAACCCGATCTGATCTTGATCGCCAGCGGCTCTGAGGTGCATCTGGCTCTCGAAGCACAGGCAAAACTGGAAGCTGAGGGTGTCGCCGTCCGCGTTGTCAGCCTGCCCAGCTGGGAACTGTTCCGCGCGCAGCCGCAAGGTTACCGCGACGAGGTGCTCCCGCCGGCCGTCCGCGCGCGGCTGGCCATCGAGGCAGCCTCGCCGATGGGCTGGCACGAGTGGGTGGGCGACGGCGGCGACGTGATCGGAATCGAAAAGTTCGGGGCGAGCGCACCGTATCAAGAGCTGTTCAAGCAATACGGCCTGACGGTTGAAAACGTAATCGCGCGGGCGAAAAAACTGCTGGCATGAACGTCATGCTTGCCAATAAACGACCTGCCGGTAGTTCACACTTTATAAAACCACCCTCGCAGGTCCGTGGACTTTGCCCCATGCGGCAATGCCGGCTCCCACGCCGGTTGTGCGCGGCGGCGGTCCTGCTGTCGGCAGCTTTGCTCGTCGCCTGCGCCCGTCCGTCGCTCTATGTGTATCGCGCCTATCAGGACCCGCAGACCGCGCATGGGCGATATTACTTGCGCGAAGCATTGGTCGCAGCGCCCAATCACACCGAAGCCATGCGGATTGTCGGCCAGACCATGTCGGAACTGTATCCCAACTGGTCGGGGCCGTTGTATCTGTCGCTGATTGGCACCGCGGAAGACCGCCGAGAACCCGGTCTGCTGGGCGGACCGGTCTGGTTGGAATCGCTGGACAAGGGAAACGGCGTCCCGCCTTCGGCGACTGCTCCGGGCGGATAGAAAGACACGCCCGGCCGCTTGCCCAGTCCCACATTGCGCCAACGCGATTCAAGCCGTTCGGATTTTTTCCAAACGTGCGCGAATTGCTTCCCCCGGTATATCTTGCGGGAGTTTCCCCGATTGCGCGGGCGAAATGGCTGCGGCGACCAACGATAGGGCGCCCTTTCAGGGCTTGCCAACCTAGATTGCGCTTTTTCCCAGGGCGCTGCCCTGGGCTAAATTAGATGGCCCTTTCAGGGCCAAGCGGCATTGGTCGTTTCAAGGCCGGTGCCGGTTGTCTATATGGCACCTAGAAGAGAGTGGTATTGGTCGTTTTAGGGCCGATGCCGGTTGCCTATATGGCACCTGGTAGATAGCGGCATTGGTCGTTTCAAGGCCGATGCCGGTTGCCTATATGGCACCTAGAAGATAGTGGTATTGGTCGTTTTAGGGCCGGTGCCGGTTGCCTATATGGCACCTAGAAG
>JAOAGV010000030.1:0-40000 GCA_026415575.1 Candidatus Sumerlaeia bacterium | reverse complement strand
GTTTATTTCTCGATCCGCAAGGGCTTTCTCAGGTTTCTCTGCTTAGTTTTCAAAGAACCTGCCTTTCAACTTTTCCCCTCGTGTTGAAGGCAAAATAGGACAATACGGAAACCCCCTCTCCGCTGTCAAGAGCCTTTTTCACTTTTTTTAATTTTTTAGAATACTGTTTTTTCTATACTTACACGAAAACGGAGCCCAAAACCTATGAAGAAAAACACACCCGCTTTCCTGATTTGAAATCTTTCTGTTTTGGCCACCGGCCTGTCGAATGCTTCGTCCCTCCTCAGCCGGAATTCCTTGCATTCGCTTTCCATGAACTTACACTCCCTTGTTGGCATGAAATGTAGCTCCCGCTTCAGGGGGTTTTTGGGAGCCAATCGTCTGCTAAAACAGAAATTCCATACTGTGACCGACGGGCTTGTTTCATAGTGACGGTGGTTTGCGGGTTGTAAGAAAGCGAGGATGTTTGCTTTGGAGATAAAAATGTGTTTAAAAAAAAGTTTTTTTCGCCGAATTATTGCGCACAATTCCGTCCGTTGGAGAAACCCTGCGCCAATCATTTCTGCAGTTCCCGCTCACGGTACGGGCTTTTGGCTTTTCTTTTGCCTGCTCCTTGCCGCCGTTCCTTTGGCTGCTGACGCCGGGCTGGCCCGCGACACCGCAACCCCGCCGTCTTTCCCTCCCGGCTACGTTGGCTCGTCGCAATGCCGCGAGTGTCATGAGCCGTTCTATGAGCTCTGGTCCACCTCGCACCACGGTCTTGCGATGCAGCCTTTCACGGCGGAATTCGCGCGCAAGAACCTCACCCCGCAGACCGACGACATTGTCATCGGCCCCTATCGCTATCGCGCTGTCGTCGAGGGCGAACAGGGCTGGGTAATTGAAAAAGGGCCTGACGGCGAGAAGCGTTACCCCATTCATCACGCCATGGGCGGCAAAAACGTTTATTATTTTCTTACACCGATGGAGCGTGGCCGCCTTCAAGTCCTGCCGGTTGCCTACAATGTCCGCACGCGGAAATGGTACGATACAACGGGCAGCATGGTGCGCCATTTTCTCGACCGCCCCGATGCTCCGCTCCATTGGCAGGAGCGCCCCTTGACGTTCAATTCCGCCTGCCACGGCTGCCATGTCAGCCAGCTTTCGACCAACTATGATTTTGCCACCGACACCTATCGAACCGTCTGGACCGAGCCGGGCATCAACTGCGAGACCTGCCACGGTCCGGGCGACGCCCACGTGCGCGCCGCACGCGAATTGCCCGCCGGCCAGCCCATGAAAGACCTCAAAATCATCAGCACGAAAAACTTTTCGGCCGATCAGATCAATTCGCTCTGCGCCCCCTGCCACGCCAAGATGCACGCCCTGACAGCCTCGTTCATCCCCGGCGACCGCTACTTCGACCACTACGGTCTGGTGACCTTTGAGGACCCCGACTTCTATCCCGACGGCCGCGACCTCGGCGAAAACTACACCTACACGCTCTGGCGCATGAACCCCTGCGCCAAGTCCGGCCGCCTTCATTGCATGCACTGCCACACATCAAGCGGGCGCTATCGCTTTGCCGACAAAGCCGTTGCCAATCATGCCTGTCTGCCGTGCCACAAAGAGCGCGTTGAAAAGGCCGTCGAGCACACCCACCACAAGCCCGACAGTCCGGGCAACCTCTGCATCGCCTGCCACATGCCGATGACGGAGTTCGCGCTGATGCGCCGCAGCGACCACTCGATGTTGCCGCCGGCACCAGCGGCCACGCTCCGCTTCAAATCGCCCAACGCTTGCAATCTTCCGGCCTGCCATGCCGACAAGGACGCCGCTTGGTCGGACCACTACGTGCGGCAGTGGCACACGAAGGACTATCAGGCGCCCGTGCTGCACCGCGCCACACTGGTCGAGGCGGCCCGCAAACGCGACTGGTCGCGCCTGCCGGATATCCTTAACTACTGGAAGTCGCCCGACCGCGAGGAAATCGTCACCGTCTCGCTAATCCGACTGACCCATACGTGCGATGACGACACCAAGTGGCCCGCTCTCCTCGCTTTGTTGGACGACCCGTCGCCGTTGGTGCGTGCCTCGGCCGTCACGGCGCTCGAACCGCGTCCTGCGCCTGAAGTCCGCCGTGCGCTTCTGCGCGCCACGGGCGACAACTATCGCATTGTTCGTGTCTTTGCCGCCGCCGCTTTGGCCGCGCTCTCCCGCGAAGGACTCGACCCCAAAGACCTCGACAGTCTCAACCGCGCCACGGCCGAATACGAGGCCATGCTGCACAGCCGCCGTGACGACTGGGCTTCGCATTACAATCTGGGCAACTATTTCGCCGACCGCGGCGAGTCGCAGCGCGCCCTCGACGCTTATGCCGCCGCCATGCGTCTCGACCCCACGCGTGTCCCGCCGCTGGTCAACGCCTCGATGGTGCATGCGCGGCAGGGCGACAACGCGCAGGCCGAGGCCCTGCTTCGCAAAGCGATTGCTCTCGAACCCGAAAATGCCGAGGCCAATTTCAACCTCGGTCTGCTTCTGGCCGAACAAGGAAAGAGCGACGCCGCGATTGCCTGTCTGCGAACGGCGTTCAAGAGCGACCCGACGTTGGCGCCGGCCGCCTACAACCTCGCCGTCCTTCTGTCGAAATCCGCTCCCGCCGAATCTCTCGACTGGTGCCGCAAGGCCGCCATGCTTCGCCCCGCCGAACCCCGCTATGCCTATACGCTTGCGTTTTATCTCAACGAACAGGGCAACCGCCGCGAGGCCGAAACTGTGCTGCGCGGCCTGATCCGGCGCCACCCGGCCTACCCCGATGCCTACTTTCTGCTCGCGGCGCTCTATGAGGAGCAGGCGCGAATTGCCGAGGCGCTCGATATTTACAACCGTGCGCTGGCCGCGCTCTCGCTGTCGGCGGCCGAGCGTGCGCAGTTGGAATACAAAATCCGTGCGCTTCGCACCCGCGATAACCGGCTTAAGCCTTGACGGATACCACCGGACCGTTTTCAATCCATACTTGCAAACGCTCAACGCCCGCATGTCCTGTCGTTGTCCCGCAGGCGTTTGGCGACCAAACTGCAATAGCACATCCATGAGGCGGTGCCCTGCCGCGCCGCCGCCGAGTCGCCGGGCAGTATCCTTTTCCCCTATGGAGGTATGAGCCAACCATGAAAACCCGCATCGCTCTTGCAGCGCTTCTTGCGCTGGTCCTAACGGGCGCGCCGCCAGCCGCCCCGTCCGCAGCCGACCGTCCCAACATTGTCTTTTTCATCGCCGACGACCTCGGCTACGGCGACCTCGGCTGCTATGGGCAGACCAAAATTCGCACCCCCAACATTGACCGCATGGCCGCCGAAGGCATGCGTTTCACCGCCCACTACGCCGGCAACAATGTCTGCGCGCCGTCGCGCTGCGTGCTGATGACCGGCCTGCATCCCGGCCACGCCTACATACGCAACAACCGACAAGCGCAGGGCTTCGAGGAGGGCCAGGAGCCCGTTCCGCCCAACTCGCTCACCCTCCCTCTCACACTCAAAAAACTTGGCTACACGACCGGCGCATTCGGCAAATGGGGCCTCGGTCCCTTCGGCAGCACCGGCGACCCGCTCAAGCAGGGCATTGATCGCTTCTTCGGTTTTAACTGTCAGGCCGTTGCCCACAATTATTATCCTACGCATCTTTGGGACAACGACCAGCGAATCGCCTTGAACAATCCGAAGTTCTCCGCTCATCAAAAGTTCCCCGAAGGCGCCGACCCCAACGACCCAAAAAGCTATGCCCAATTCAGCGGCAAAGACTATGCCCCTGATGTCATCGGCGAGCAGGCTTTGAAATTTATTCGCGACAACAAAAACCGTCCTTTCTTCCTATATTATCCGACCACCGTTCCCCACCTTGCCTTGCAAGTACCGGAAGACTCGCTGGCCGAGTATCTCGGCAAATTCCCCGAAGAGCCCTATCTGGGCGACCGCGGCTATCTGCCGCACCGTACGCCCCGCGCCGCCTACGCCGCCATGATTACGCGCATGGACCGCGAGGTCGGCCGGGTTATGGCGTTAATCAAGGAATTGGGACTCGACGAGCGGACCATTTTCGTGTTCACCAGCGACAACGGCCCGCTGTATAACCGCTGGGGCGGAACCGATGAAGAGTTCTTCAACAGCGCTGCCGGATTCCGCGGCCGCAAAGGCTCCTTCTACGAAGGCGGCTTCCGCGTCCCTTGCATTGTCCGCTGGCGCGGCCGCATCGCCGAAGGGGTGGTCAATGACCGCGTCACCGGCTTTGAGGACTGGCTGCCAACGCTGCTCGAACTGATCGGCGCAAAAGAGACCATACCGTCCGGTCTCGACGGCATCAGCTTCGCCCCGACCCTTCTCGGGCGCACGCAGGAACCGCGGCCGTTCCTCTATCGCGAGTCGCCCGGCTACAATGGCCAGCAATGCGTCCGCGTGGGCAACTGGAAGGCCATTCGCGTCAATCTGAATGCAGCGGCGAAAACCAAAGACGCCGCTCCGGCGCCAATTGAGCTGTATGACTTGGCCAAGGATCCTGCGGAGACAACCGATCTGGCCGCCAAATACCCCGACGTGGTCGCTTCGCTGGCCAAACTCATGAAGGAGCAGCACGTTAAGTCGGACATCTTCCCGATACCGGGTCTGGACGGCGTGCCGGCCAAGAAAGCCCCCGCCGCCAAAGCCGCCAAGGGTATGTAGGTCGGCCTTCAGGCTGCCGTAGGTAGTTCGATCTTCTGGCGGCCGTTTGTGGGTCAGCCTCTTGGCTGCTTTTTCCATCGCATGAAGTTCCGCCATCAGGCGGTTTTCGCCGCGCCCCAAGCTGCGGCACCCACCACCTCAAAGGACCTTTCGCATGGACATGCTCATCATCATCATTGTCACTCTCGTGGCCGGGTTTCTCGGCGGCCTGCTTGGCGTCGGCGGAGGCATCCTCATGGTTCCCGCATTCGTCTTTCTGCTCAAAAACCACGTTCCCACGATGCACGTGGCCGTCGGCACATCCTTGGCCTTGATTGTGATCAATGCACTGGCCGGCTCGGTGCAGCACGCGCTGGCGCGCCACATCAACTGGCAGGTGGTGGCCTGCGGAGCGGCGTTCGCCGTGGCTGGGGGGTCGCTGGGAGCTTATGCGTCGAAGTTTGTCGGCAACGCCGCGCTCCAGCGCCTGTTTGCAGTGCTGCTGCTGGCCGTGGCGCTGCGGATGTTTTTCGCCCCGCCGCGCGCCGCGGCCCCGAGCGGCGGCGAGTCAAAAGCCCCGACAGTTCATTTCGGTGCCGATCCAACTTCAGCGGCAGGTTTGGAAACGAAAACAACCGACGGCGCGCCCGCCGAGGAGAAAAAATAAGATCACCTTTGACTCCGCTATGATGTCATCGCATCCACATTCCGCCGGCTCTGCCCGCGCCGGCCCTGCGAGGAAAGGCAAAATGGACATTTCCATTTTGATCTCGACGCTGATTTTCATCGTTTTGACTCTGCTGTGCATGTTCATTGCATGGCGCCGTGCCGACGGAACCTTGGGCGCCGGCCTTCAGGCGACCTGGCATATGTTCCGCGCCTCTTGGCTGCTGATCACAGTGGCTTGGCTGTTTGCCGGTTACGTCGAGGTCCTGCTGCCGCGCGATTTTGTTGCCCACTGGCTCGGACGCGAGGCCGGCTGGAAGGCCATCTTGCTGGCCTGCGCGGCCGGTGCCGTCACCCCCGGCGGCCCCTATGTCGCCATGCCCATTGTCGCAGCGCTCTATCGCGCCGGTGTTGGCGAGGGCGCTCTGGTGGCCTATCTCACCGCTTGGTCGCTGTATGCTTTCGGGCGTCTGCCGTTTGAAATCGGATTCATGGGTCTGCACCTGAGCATGATTCGGCTGGCTTCGGTTTGCATCTTTCCGCCGCTGGCGGGCGTGATTGCCAAGCTTCTGTTTGAGCGGTAGCGCGGCGGTGCAACTTCTGAAAGACCCTCTGACATTGGATATCCCAGTCGGGAGATATTCCATGACGACAAAACGACCATTCACTCTTGCCGGGATAGTCGCTTCGCTCATCGCCATCACGTTCGTTGTTTCCGCGTTGCAATCTTTTGGTGCCGACTGGCGCAATCTTAACAATGGCCTTCTCATCCCCAGCGAATCCGGCTACGCCGACCAGCCCTACATTGTCGTTACGCGCGACGGCAACTGGCTGTGCGTTCTCACGACCGGCAAGGGCCGCGAAGGCCAAAAGGGCCAGCACGTGGTCGCGACCCTCAGCACCGACAAGGGCCATACGTGGTCGCCGCTCGTGGACATCGAGCCGGCCGACGGCCCCGAAGCCTCGTGGGTTACCCCGCTGGTCGTTCCCAGTGGCCGTGTCTATGCCTTCTACGATTACAACGGCGACAATGTCAGCACGCTGGGGAGCAAGAAAAACATCCGCGCCGACATGCTCGGCTGGTATGTCTTCAAATACTCCGACGACAACGGCCGCACCTGGTCGAAGGAGCGCTACCGCCTGCCCGTTCGAGTCACGGCGTGCGACCGCGCCAACGACTGGCAGGGCGCGGTGCAGATTTTCTGGGGCATTGACAAACCCAAGATCGTCGGCGACTCGGTTTATTTCGCTTTTACCAAACTCGGCAAATACATTCTCGACAACGGCGAGGGCTGGCTGTTTCGCTCGGACAACATTTTGACCGAGCGCGATCCGGCGAAAATCCGCTGGGAAATGCTCCCCGAAGGCGACCACGGCATCCGCGCGCCGGACTTCGGCTCGGTGCAGGAGGAGCACAACCTCGTTCCACTGTCGGGCGGCTCGCTCTATTGTGTCTATCGCACCACGACGGGCCGCCCGTGCCACAGCTACAGCCGCGATGGCGGACGCACGTGGAGCGTGCCTGAACACATGACCTACACGCCCGGCGGGAAGAAGATCAAGAATCCGCGCGCGTGTCCCAAACTCTGGCGCACATCCAACGGCAAGTATCTCTTCTGGTTCCACAACAACGGCAGCGAAGGATACAATCAGGGCGACTCGGCTGGCTCCCGAAATGTGGCGTGGCTCGCCGGCGGCGTCGAAAAAGATGGATTTATGCACTGGTCGCAGCCGGAAATTGTTCTTTATGCCCCCAACTATCTGCAGGGCCCCAGTTATCCCGACCTCATCGAGCAGGATGGCCGGTTCTGGATTTCCGAAACGCAAAAAACCGCTGCGCGCGTGCATGAAATTGACCGCACGCTAATCGAGGGATTGTGGAATCAGAGCGAGAACCGTGCCGTCGCAAAGGAGGGGCTTGTTTTCGAGGCCAACGCGCAAGGCTTGAAGTCAGGCAAGTTCAATGTGCCGGCGCTGCCGGACCTTGCCGCCGGCGGCGGGTTCACCGTCGAACTCCGCGCGGTTTTCCGCGACCTGTCGCCCGGACAAGTCATCCTCGAAAGCCGGGGCAAGGACGGGAGAGGATTCTCACTGGTTACGGACACCACCGGGACTGTGCGTTTTGAGTTCAGCGACGGGAAAACGCGCGCGGCTTGGAACAGCGATCCGGGCCTGCTGGCGCCGCGGCTTCGGTGGCAGGGAGACCCGCCGGCACATCACATTGTGGTTATCGTGGACGGCGGCCCGAAGGTGATTCTGTTTGTCGTTGACGGCATTCTGTGCGACGGAGGCGACGACCCCAATCGGAAATACGGCTGGGGCCGTTTTCATCAAACGTTCTACAAAAATGCACACAGCGATGAGATCGTAAAACGGGGCGAGGAAATCGGCAGTGTCTCGGACGGCACCGCGGCTGGCACGACAAACCCGCAGGCCGCCGACCTCCAACTTCTTTGCATCTACGCCCGCGCCTTGCGTGTTTCTGAAGCCGTGGGCAACAGTCGCACGGGCCGGTGAGTTCCGAACTCCCGGAGTATGGAACTTCACAAAATTATTCGGCGATGTGAATCTCGGCCGTCGAGACCGGTCCCTCGACGCCAAACTTGTTGAGTGTTTTAACTTCCAGCCGCGCGGAATTTTGTCCGCGGATATTCCATCCGAACGCTTCGCCAACCGGCTTCCATTCCCCGCCATCCATCCGCGCCAGATAGGTTTTGAAATTGGGCGTCATGGTTTTGAGCGAAACGTGCAGGACATCGCCATCGAGGGCAAGCGACAGGGCGGCTTGCCCGATAGGGAAATAGGGATCGGTCGCCGGATCAGCCGGCACGTCGCGCTTGTGCCAGCGCGTTCCTTCGCACAACTTGTCCTGCGTGATAAACATCCGCGCATAGTCGGGGCCGCCATCCATCAGGTTGGTGTTGGGTATGTAGCCGATGAAGGCATAGACGTTGAGCGCCGAGGCATCGAACGACAGGTCGCCGAAGCCCGCATGACGGCTGCGAAACACCGGCAGGTCGGATTTGCGGTAGCGCTTGCCGTCCTTGTCGAGCACGAACACAAGGTCGCGGCCGTCGCGGTAGAACCACTCCTGTCGCAGCTCGAAAGCGTTGAGCGGCACGCCGTTCTTTTCCACATACATGGCAAAGGTGGGATCGAAGAGAATCCATTTGCGAAACCGGTTTGACCAGATTTCTGTGGAACTGTGTTCGGTTGCGCCGCTGCCCATGGCATCGGGCCGGCGGAGGGCGAGCGGCCGGGCGACCCAGCCCAAACTGGCCGCTGCGGAGACAAACACATCGGCGTAGTGGGCGCAGAAAAAGGTGTGGCCCGCGTCGTTGGCCTCGAGGATATCCAGTGCGCCGCGCGCATTCGAGGTTGGCCGGCCAAACTTCTTGAACCGGTGGTTGACCCAGTCGAGCAGAAGCACCTGCCGCTCGAACTCATCTTTGCCATCGGCTGTCATGTCGTCGAGATAATACTTCTCGCGCAGTAGTTTGAGCTTGGGATTATCAAAGTCATCAAACCGAAAACGCCGCGAATAGTCGTTCTCCACATAGGGGAGTGTGTCCAATTTGGCGAGAACATATTTGCGGCCGGCGACGGAGAACACATCGCCCTGCCGGAGCGCGGACAACGAGGTGGGGGCGGACGACAAAGTGGGCGGCATGGACAGCATGGACAAGATGGACAAGACAGACACCATGGACAGAAGCCTTTGTTGTGTCCATGATGTCCGCTTCGTCGCCTCTGTGAACTTCCCGTGCTCCATTCGGCATCACTCCTCAAACAGCGCATCCACGAACTCGGCGGGATCGAAGTCGCGCAGGTCTTCCTGCGATTCTCCCACGCCGATCATCACGACGGGAATATCAAACAGGTCGCGGATGGCGATCAGTATCCCGCCTTTGGCCGTGCCGTCCAATTTGGTCATCACAATGCCGCTGACGGGAACGGCCTCGCTGAAAATCTTGGTCTGGCTGATGGCATTCTGGCCGGTCGTGGCGTCGAGCACGAGCAGCGTTTCGTGGGGGGCTTCGGGAATGACCTTGCGGATGACGCGGACAACCTTTTTCAATTCTTCCATCAGATTGACCTTGGTGTGAAGGCGTCCGGCCGTGTCAATGAGAACGACATCAATCTTGCGCGCGCGGGCGGCCTGCAGCGCGTCGTAGCACACCGAGCCGGCGTCGCTGCCCATGCCCTGGCTGATAAAATCGCTGCCCGTGCGTTTCGCCCAGATTTCCAGTTGCTCGATCGCGGCGGCGCGAAACGTGTCGCCGGCCACGAGCAGGGTCGTCAGGCCCTGATCGCGGAAGCGGCGCGCCAGTTTGGCAATGGTTGTGGTTTTGCCGGTGCCGTTGACCCCGACCACGAGAATGACATAGGGCCGCGCGTCGCCCAGTTTCAACTGTCGCTCGTCATGCTCAACAATGCTGCGGAGGATATCCTTGAGCACGGCGGTGACTTGGTCGGCATTTTCGGCTTTGCGGGCGTCCTCGCGCTGGCGCAACTGCTCAATGATTTTGGTGGTCGTCTCGACGCCCACGTCCCCCTGAAGGAGAATCTCCTCGATCTGTTCGAGCAAGGCGTCGTCCACCTTGCCGGTCAGACGGATGATCTTTTTGATCCGGCCGACGATACTTTCTTTGGTGCGGGAGAGTTTTTCTTTGAGGCGGGCGAAGAAGCCGCGTTTTTCCGGGGGAGACTGGTTGTTGGGTTCGGACATAAGTGACCTTTCAGTTTTTCGGACAGGTCAGACAAGTCGGACAAGGTTTTGCTCACACCGTGCGGCCGACAGCCTCGGCCACACGCCGCAACTCATCCATCAGCCGCTCGAACTTCGCCGGCCGCAGCGACTGCGCACCGTCCGACAGCGCGTTGGCCGGATCAGGATGAACCTCGATTTCCAGCCCGTCGGCACCGGCGGCAATCGCCGCACGTGACATCGGCCCGACCAGCCGCCAGTGGCCTGTGCCATGGCTGGGATCCACCAGCACGGGCAGATGGCTGAGATGCTTGAGGACGGGCACGGCGTTGAGGTCGAGTGTAAAGCGCGTTTCGGTCTCGAACGTGCGGATGCCGCGCTCGCACAGCAGGATGTTGTAGTTGCCTTCGCTGAGGCAGTATTCGGCAGCCATGAGATATTCATGAATGGTGGCCGACATGCCGCGCTTGAGCAACACGGGCTTTCGCGCCTGGCCGACGGCGCGCAGCAGCGCATAGTTCTGGCAGTTTCGCGCGCCGATCTGAAGTACGTCGGCATATTTCAGCAGAATGTCGAGGTCGGTCACGGAAACAATTTCGGTGACAATCTTGAGGCCGGTTTCGGCCTTGGCGGCCTGCAACATTTTCAGGCCGTCCTCTTCGAGGCCCTGAAAGGCATAGGGCGACGTGCGCGGCTTGTAGGCGCCGCCGCGCAGCATGACCGCGCCCGCGGCTTTGACGGCCCGCGCCGACTCGATGATCTGTTTTTCATTTTCCACCGAGCACGGACCGGCGATGACGACGACCTGCGGGCCGCCCACGGGAACCCCTTCGACATCCACAACGGTCGGTTCGCGCTTGAACTCGCGACTGGCCAACTTCCATGGACGCAAAATGGGAATGACCGCCTCGACGCCGTCCATTTGCTGAAGGGCGTGGAGCGGCGTTTTGTCTTTCGAGCCGACGGCCCCGACGATCGTGCGTTCGACCCCGCGGCTCAGATGCACCGAGTAGCCCATTTCCTCGATGCGGCGGATAACCGCCTCGAGCTGCTCTTCCGTATGTCCCGGACCCATGACGATGATCATAAACCATCACCTCGTAAGGGATGAGGAATAAAGGATGAGGGATGAATGCCGGACGCCAAAGAACAAAACTATGGATGGAATGAAAAACCCGCGAGCGTCATTCTTCATTCCTCATCGTTCTGCGTTCTATGTTCTCCGCTCCTCCCTCATCCTTCATCCCTCATCCCTCTGTTTCATTCTTCTTCCTCGCCGCAGAAAATGCGCAGACAGCCTTCGCAGCGGACAAACGTTTTCATCTGGCGGATTTCGAGCAGCTTCTGATTGACCAGCGTGAGATGGCAGCCGCCGCAATGGTTGCGAACCGCCGGACAGACCACGCTGCCGGGCAACCGCTCCGACAGGCGGTCGTAGAGCGCCAGAGCGTCGGGGGGAATCTGCGCGCGCATGTCTTTATACGTCTGCTCGCGGCGGGCGAGTTTTTCGGACTTCGACCGGATTTGTTCCTCGATGCGCCGGCGTTCTTCGATGTGTTCGCGCTCGAGTTGTTCGAGTTTGGCAAGGGCCTCGGCAACTTTGCGGTCGTGGGCTTCCTCTTCTTCGATCTGTTCGAGAACGCGGGTTTCGAGAGCATCTATCTTTTTTCGAATCGCGGCAATTTCGAGGTCCACCGCCCGCAATTCCGGGTTGGTCTTGCACCTCATCCGCTTGTCTTCATGGTCTTTGATCTCCGCTTCGAGCTGGCGGATTTCCTTTTCCAACTTCCGGCGTTCGTTGCTGGTGTCCATCTTGTCGGCTTTGAGGCGTTCGATTTCCGCATGTTCCTGCGCCAGCCGGACATCGAGGGCCTTGTGCTTGGACGGAAGCAGAGCCAGCTGCTTGCGCAAATCGCGGATTTCGCGGTCCACTTCCTGCAAATCGCGTAGTTGCTGGACAATGGCGCGAATCTCATCGGGCGTTCGTTCGACAGGCCTCATACATGTGCTCTCTTCGGATGGTGATGAACCCCCGCCGCCCCTTGCCGCCGGGGAAAATCTTTGCGTTGTGCCCGCACGCTGGGGGAATGGCCGCGCCCGCCGGTCAACCGGGTGGCCAGCCCATCGGGCGTCCGCCCAATATATGCAAATGAATATGGAACACCGACTGTCCCGCGCCGCGCATACAGTTGAACACACACCGATAGCCCGTCTGGCTGATGCCGGCCTGTTCCGCAAGGTGCTTGGCCGCAAGGAACATTTTGCCCACCAACGCCTCGTGCGCCGGCGTCAAGTCGTTCAGCGTGGCGATGTGTTCTTTGGGAATAATCAGGATGTGTGTCGGCGCCTGCGGGGCGATGTCATGAAATGCGTACAACACGTCGTCCTCATATGCTGTTTTCGACGGAATCTGCCGCTGGGCAATTTTGCAAAACAAGCAATCGGGGTCAAACACCATGTCGGACATCTCCTTGCTGTCGGCGATGGAGCCGGCTCGGGCGGCAGCGCGCACGCGGCGCACAGCGGCGTTTCCGCCCCAGCCGCACGATGTCGGTCGCATGGAAAATCCGTTGCAACGCGACAGGGATTCTAGTAGGAACCGCCACCAGTGAATGCAAGGGAAATTCTGGGACATGGCATCCTCGCTGCTTGAGAATATTGAACAGTATCTGCGCCAAGGCAAATGGCAGGCGGCGTGTCATCTTGTGCTGCAGGCCGCGTCCCAAGGTGCGGTGCCGCCGGCCGGTGCGGCTGACGCCGTCGGAACAGCCCTCCAGCACCTGCTGGATGAGTTTGTCATCGAGCCGGTGCTTCAACTGGCTGAGGAGATGGACACGTTTTTGCCGGCCGAAATTTGTGCGCCGGTGCGCGCCAAACTCGGCCCCCGCCTGAAGGTCATCCGCGACTGGTCCGACCGGATGATTCTGGTCAGCCGTGAGCGTCAGGCGCGCGATTTGCGCGCGGCAATCCGCGCCAAAAACCTGCCGGAAGCCGAACAATGCGTGGCCGAGATTCTCCGACCGGCCGAGGGCGCCACCGAGCCCGACCGCGCGCTGGTCGAGTATGTCGGCAGCGTGCTGGGTTCGGTGGACCACGGCCAGCGTGAGGCCGAACAGCTGATCGCGCGGCTGCGGACGACGGGCAAGCGATTCGGCTTGAGCGCGGAGGCGGTCGAGGCGTTGGACCGCGCGCGGCAGGAACGGCAGCGCGGCGTGGCCCGCGGCCGAAGCGAATTTCAGGAAGCCGAGTTTATCCGTGACCTCAATGCACTGACTGTTGAGNTGAAAACATGGCTGCCAAACCCGCGTCTGGCCGGCCCACCCGCCGAGGAGCACATCGCGCGGTTCTACGAAGCGCTTCATGCAATCACCGCCAGTTACTTTCGCGGAAAGAATCCGGCGCGGTGGATAGATATTACGGAGGTGCTGGTGGAGTTTTGCCCGCGCGAACTTTCGGTGGCCGGCCGGCGTTCGGGCATCGAGGAACGCGCCTATATGACCCTGACGCCGACGGCGCGACGGACTGTCTTCGAGGCGTTCGGACGTCTGGGGCGCAATGAAACCGTGGCAAAGGCCTACTTGGAGTTTGCGGAAACGCTGAAAGACGAGCGCTTGACGCGCCGCGTGGTCGAAGTCATGGGGGCCTTGCGGTCGCGCCTGTTTCTGCCGTGGCTGCGAAAGACATTCGAGGGCGAATCGCGCCCGTCCGTTCGAAGCGACATTCTGACCGCCGTGAGCAATTACGCCGACGGCGACTCGGCAGAGCTGCTCCTGCGCGGGCTGCGCCAAGCCGTTCAGCGCGGTACCAAGCGCGGGATCATCCCCGAAGGAGCCGACCGCCGCGAGATCGTCGAGACCCTGTTCGCCATCGGCCGCCTTGTGCGCAGTCCGCGTCTCGACCCGGGTGGGCGCAACGAAATCCTGAAGCATGCACTGGCCGCCTTGCCCAACAACGATCTGCGCCTTCAGCACGAGCTGGCTTATCAGTGCTTCTGCACGCCGGCCGAGGGCTGGAACGCCGAATGGCGCGACTGGGCCGTTGCCACGCTGACACGCGGCCTGTGGCTGCCCGATTTGACGCCGGATTTCGCCCAAGGTGACGAACGCCAGTCCTCAATTCTCGGCCCCCGCGCCGCCATTGTTCAGGCCTTGACGGCTATCGGTCGCGAGGGCGTGCCGGCGATGTTGCGCGCATGCGAAGACGCCGAATTGCGCTTTGGCAGCGCCTACATCGGCGTGGCCGAGGCACTGGGGCAGATCAAGGACCCGGCGGGACTGGATCTGCTCGAACGGCTTCTGGCCAACGCGCTTTTGTTCGAAGGCTCGGATCGGACCAAGTATCAGGCTGAAAAGTATTACGACCCCGCTGAAAATGTGCGCAAGGAGATCACGGCCGATCAGGTGATCGCCGCACTTCTGTTTGCCATTGAACGAATCGGCACCGAGCGGGCGGACCTGATCCTTGTTCGCGCTTACAATCAAATCCGCTCGCCGGGCATGACCAGTCCGGGAGCGGAGACCGATGCGGTGCTCGAACGCGTGCGGGCGCGCTACGTCCGCGAGGGCCGCTGGAACGATCTGGTGAAAGAGGCCGCCGAGGCGCGGCTGGAGAATCACCGCAAGCGCGACAATGCTGCCGAGCGCGAGGAAGCGGCACGCGCCATGAAGACTCTCCAAACGCGATTTTTCCTTTTGGGCGGGCGACGCGAACGCAAAATCGCCGCCATTCAGACGCTCGCCGCCCAGCGCAACCTCGAAGCCCTGCCGCTTATTCTCCAGCACATCGAGGACAGCGACCCGATGGTGGCCGGTGCGGCGCGAACCGCCCTCGGCGAATATGCGTGGGCTGCCGGCGACGAAAAGGTCATGCGCAACCTCATGTTTCTGCTGCTCGATGCCCTGCGGAGCCGCAACGAAAACATGCGCGAGGCCGTGCGGGCCGTTCTCAAACGGCTTGGCCCCGGCCGTGAGCCGCTTCAGTCGCGCCTGCGCGCGATTAGCGAGCACGACACCGATCCGCTGGCGCGCGCCGAGGCTGCCCGGTTGTTGCGCGAAGGAACCGACGCCGACGCCATCGAAACGTTGGGAACGCCTTCCAGTGCGGTCGAAGTTGAGCCGCCGCAGGAACCGTCTGCAGAGCCGTTCGGGCCGGCACCGGCCGCGGCTCCGGCGCAGCAAAAGATGGATTATGAGACGGTCCAGCGCTTGAAACGCGAGTATTTGCGGGCGCGCCAGCAGTGGGTGCGCGGGGGAAAAAAGGGCGATCCGCCTCAGCCGCCGCCGGGAATATTATAGAGTGAATGAGGAACGGGGAACGATCAATGGCGGGGGATGAAGGATGAGGGATGAATACAGAATGATGAATGCGGAATTAGGAAAGAAAGCCGCGGGCGCGGCGGAACCGGCGTCGGTGTGATGTGAGATGGAGCATCTTTCCGTCCTTCAACCCAAACACCTCGAAAATGAAATCCAGCCCATGAGCGACAGCCGGCTGCGCGTCGGGGTTGTCTCGTATTTGAATAGCCGGCCGATGGTGTTCGGCCTGAAGTATCTTGCCCCGCAATTGCGCATTCAGACGGCGCCGCCGGCGGCGCTGGCCCGCCAGATGCGGCGCGGCCGGCTTGATGTGGCGCTCGTGCCGACGTTTGAATATCTCTGCCGGCCCGATTACCGGCTACTCCGTGCCTCGGCGATCTGTGCCGACGGCCGGGTCCGGTCGGTCATTTTGTTTTCACGCAAGCCGCTCGAGCAAATTTGCAGCGTCCGGCTCGATCCGGAGTCGCTGACCTCGAACGCGCTGCTTCAGATTCTGTGCCAGTGTCACTTTTTCAAGATGCCAAAGTGGGTGCGCGGCCTTGGCAATCTCGAACCGTCCGAGGTTCTGGAGCGCGATCTGGCCGATGCGGTGCTGGTCATCGGGAATCGCGCGCTGGCCATGTCGGGCCGTTATCCCTATGAGTACGATCTGGGGCGCGAGTGGTATCGCATGACGCGCCTGCCGTTTGTGTTTGCGGTGTGGACGGTGCGGCCGGGGGTCGAGGTCGGCGATCTGCCGTGTGTGCTGCGCCGGTCGCTGCATCTGGGCAAGATGCACTTGGCTTGGATTGCCCGCGATGCTGCAGAGGAATTTCATCTCGACGAGCAGCTGGTTTTTTCCTATCTAAAAAAAATGATTCGCTATAATCTGACGAGGCGGGCGTGGAAGGGCATCTTGGCTTTTTTTAAACTGTGCCGGTTCATGGGATTGGGTCCGACAACGCCGCCGCTCGACCTCATCCTTTTTGGCCACGCCGGCGATGAGGATAACGAATTTTCCCCGCAGCAATTATGGTCGGGGATTTGCGGGGGAGGGCGGTCTCATTCACTCCGTCCACTTCTGTGAGAGAATCTGTATCATGCTTATCGGGAAAAAAGACTGGCTGCTGTGCGCGGTGCTCGGTGCTCTGGTGTTTCTGGCCGTGGATGGATTCAACATCAGCGGGGAAATCCCCAGCCGGTGGCGCCAGCTGAAAAACTTCCGAACTCCTTCGGCCTCGTCGGGATTTCCGACGGCGGCATTCAACCTCCGGATCGCCAAGACCGTCTCGTTCTATTTGTTCTGCGGTGCCGCAGTCGGAGCCGCTCTGGGTGCGCTGGCGTGGCTTTTGGCCCGACGGCCGTCGCCGGAGACCGACGCCGGTTTTCGGAGGCGATTCTGGAAAAGCTGGACCGCGCTCATGGCCGCTCTGCTGGTCTATGTGCACCTGCGGATGCTGACGCTGCATCCGGCGTTGTTTGCCCACAGTTATCTGCTGGCCGACTTCGCAGGCAATGCAATGTGGGTACTTGTGGTGGATGTGCTGGGGAAGGCCGCGCCGATTCTCTTGGCCCTGCATTTATTGAAAAAATTCCGCCGCGAGGCGACAGCCCCTCTGCGCCGGTGGTGGTGGGTTCCCGCCGGTTTGCTGGCCGTCGTGTTGCTCGGTGTCGGCGGCGCATGGGCGGCAAGGAAAGCCGCCGAAAAGCCGTTCGCCAACGAAGGGCCCAACGTGATCCTGATTGCGCTGGATTCGCTGCGCCCCGATTACCTCTCGTGGAAGGGACTGAAGCAGCCCTACCCCAGGCCGACCACACCCGACATAGACCGGTTTCTCGACGATGCCGTCTGGTTTGATCAGGCGTTTGTCTCGGTCGGGCGCACCAATCCCTCGTGGATGTGCATTCTGACGGGTTGCTGGCCGCCCACCAGCGGGATTCGCTTCGATTTGCCGCCGCGCGAATGGCAGCTGCCGCGCGTGCCCACCTTGGCGCAGACGCTGCAAAAGGCCGGCTACAAGACGGCCTGGTTTCTCGACAATACCAACTATATGTGGATGGAACCGGCGGTGGGTTTCGACGAAGTGATCGAACCGGAGCACAACGCCTTGAATTTTTACATGAGCTCCGTCCAGTTTCCCACAATTCTCTACTATTTTTTTCTGAACAACCGGCTGGGGTTTTATTTCGATCCCAGCCTGCGCATGAACGCCGCCTATCGCGCCACATACCGGCCGGAGTTCATGACCGAGGCTGTGGGCAAGTATCTGCGGCGGATGCGCTCGGCGCCAAAGTTTTTTCAAGCGATTCATCTGTGTTCCATTCACATCCCCTTCTGCGTTTCATATCCGTATTCGACGCAATTTGCGCCGTCGTTCGGGCCCGTGCTCAACCGCTTCGGCTACCGGTCGCTGTTGGAGAAGATTTTGGAGAACAAAGAATTGCAGCGGCAGTTCTCGGAGGAAGATACCGCGTGGATTTTTACGCAGGAAGTGAATCTCTACAATGCGCTCACACGCTCCGTCAGCGATGCCTTCGGCGCCATCATCGCCGAAATTAAAAAAGCCGGGCTCTACGACAATTCCTATATTGTGCTGATGGCCGACCACGGAGAGAACCTGCCGGAGCCGGGGTTGCGCTATATATATGGCTCCTCGACCCACGGCTTTTTTATGTGGGGCGACAGCGACACCCATGTGCCGCTGGCCATCAAGTTCCCCAACCAAAAATACGCCGGCCGCCGCATGGAGCGCCTCGTCCGCTCCGTGGACATTGCCCCGACCCTCCTCGACGCGCTCGGTCTGCCGCCGCTCGAATCAGCCGAGGGGGTCTCGCGGCTGCGCGACATCGAAACCGGCGTTGAGGACGACCGCGAGCGCTGGATCTACGGCGAGACCGGCCTGTCCTCGCCCAGCTTTTTCATCGCCGACCATCTCGACTACGATTTCGCCGGCTACGGCCTCGTCCATGAAATTGATCCGGTCACACTCAAACTCTATAAAAAGTCGCGCTACATGGCCAATATGGTCCATGTGAAAGACCGTATGATCCGCACCGAGCAGTGGAAAATCATTGCCTACCCTGTGGTAAGGGCCGACAGATTGACCCACCATGTGGAACTGTTTGATCTGGCGACCGACCGAAACAGCTGCAACGACGTTTCAACCAGCCATCCCGCAGTGCGCAACGAACTGTTCAAGCGCATGTGGCCGTTTATCGAAAGCGACCTCAAGACATTTGGCACGGGCGCCGTCCGAGCCGTCCCCCGCGCGGGAGGGATGTTGAGGGAAGGCAAAAACACGGATAAACGATAAATGACGAATGCGGAAGGATACATGGGAGTTGAAACCTCACGTCGCTTATACTGAGGTAAAAAAAACCGCCAGCGCCCCAAAATTTGATGGCAATCCAACCCTCGCTCCTTTTAGCCTTCTTCTACTGCTTGAGAGGAGCAGGAAAGGAGGTGAATCCGCATGATAGGAAAACTGGCAATCGTATCGAGCGTTGTTGCACTCGCCGTGTCCGGCGCTGTCGCCACGGCTGCAATCCCGCAGTTCCATCCGGGCGTCAAAATCGAGGCGGGCGGACAGCCGATTGATGTTGAAATCGGCCATCTGGTTCCCACCGTGGGCGACTGGAACGGCGACGCCAAAAAGGACCTCGTGGTCGGGCAGTTCCTCAGCGGCAAAATCCGGCTCTATCTCAATGAGGGCAGCGACGCCGCGCCGGTCTTCAAGCGGTTCACCTATCTGCAAGCCGGAGGCGCCGAAATTAGCCTCCCCGCCGGGTGATGCATCGGCTCGTATCCACAAGGTGTGGATTGGAACAACGACGGAAGACTGGATTTGATCGCAGGCGATACCAAGGGGAACGTCACTCTGTTCCTCAACGTCGGAACGCCGCAGCAACCAAGGTTTGCAGCGGGTGTACCGGTTCAGGCCGCGGGCAAAGTCATTACGGCCAAAAGCCATCCGGGCACCGACACCTACTCGAAATTGCACGTGGGTGATTTGAACGGCGACGGCATCAAGGATCTGCTGATCGGCTATACCAACTCCATCCTGTTTTTCCGCGGCGAGCCGGCCGCCGCCGGTATGCAATTTGCCGCACCCGTTCCCCTTTCCATTCCCGGCACTGTTCCCAACCGCCCATCGCCCTATGTCGTGGACCTTGACGAGGATGGGAAGCAGGACTTGGTGCTGGGAACCGAAATGGATGGAATTGTTTTTTATCGCAACATCGGGAGCAATCAGGTGCCGAGACTGGACAAAGGGGTGAAACTAGACCTGAAGGTTCCGAAGGCCGAGGCTGGCTATCGCTGGCGCATGGATGTGACCGACTGGAACAACGACGGAAAGAAGGACCTGCTGGTCGGCACGTTTTATGGCACCGGCAACAAGAACGGCGGCAATATTTGGCTGTTCCTGCGCAAGTAAAGAAAGACGCCAAACATATGAAGGGTCGGGTTTCACCCCGACCCTTTTTTCTTCCATATTCAAGAAGATTTTTATCCCCTGACCAAATTCGCTTCGGATGCCCGGGAAGGCATCCCTCAAAGCCGGCCAATTCAAAACCCGGCAGGGGTTGCGCTAGTGCAGTACCGATTTATGTGAATTGCCCAACTTGAGCTTCAGTGACCCAGCGGGGGGCTGCTGAACACGAAAACACACAAACGGAATCTGTGCGGCATCTTTCCCACGGCCAAACAACCGGCCCGACTGACTCGATCGCCGGCAGATCTCCACTTATGACTGATGCCGGTTATAGAGGCAAAGAGCGGCAGATGCGTTGTTTTGCAAAGACAACACTTGACGCACGCGCCGCCGCTGCCGCCAAATTGCGCCAGGCCGCCGCGGACGGCAAGTCACACCCCGGCGCGTGTACATCATGGACATCGAACGCCTCGACAAACCCATCGCCTTCGTGACGCCTTGGTATGGCGAGGATATCCCCGGAGGGGCTGAGCGCCTCTGCCGGGAGTATGTTCGCCATCTTGCGGCCGCCGGCCAGTCGGTCGCGGTGTTGACCACGTGCGTGAGGGACTTTGCCTCGAACTGGAACAAGAACCATTATCCGGCGAAAGTGGTCGAAAAGCAGGGCGTGCGGATTCATCGCTTCCCCGTTCGCAAACGAAACGCGCACCAGTTTGATACAGTCAATTTCAAGCTGCTGAACAATCTGGCGGTTTCCGCGCTCGACGAGCAGGTGTTCTTTTTCGAGTCTGTTCGCAGCGAGGCGCTCGAGCATTTCCTCGCCGTCGAGGGCCGCAACTATCATCTGATCTTTATTCCCTATTGCTTTGGCACAACGTTCGAGGGTTTGCGGCAAGTGGACTGGCGCGGGCTGCTTTGGCCGTGCCTGCACAACGAGCGCTATGCGATGCTTCGCGGCTCGCGCAAAATGCACGAAAGCGTCCGCGGCCTGATCTTCAACTCCGAAAGCGAGCAGCAACTGGCCGCATCGCTATATGCGATTGACAACGTCTCCCAAATCGTTCTGGGCATGGGCATCGAGCCGCATGAGCCCGCCTCGCCCGATCTGTTCCGCCAGACCATGAGCGTCGAACGCCCGTATATCATCTGCGTGGGCCGCAAGGACCCCACCAAAAACACGCCCGTGTTGATCGGCTACTTCGAGCAGTTTGTGAAGGACAATCCGGATATCCGGCTCGATCTGGTTTTGCTAGGGCCGGGCAAGGTCGAAATTCCGGAGGCCATCCGACCGCGGGTGCACGACCTCGGTTTCGTGGACGAAGAGACGAAACGGTCGGCTCTGGCCGGCGCCGAACTTCTGGTGCAGCCGTCGGCGCGCGAAAGCTTCTCGATCGTTCTGATGGAAGCGTGGATGGAAGGCACGCCGGTGGCTGTCAATGAATACTGCCGCGTCGGTGTCGAGCACTGCCGGCGCTCCAATGGCGGCCTTTACTTCAACAGCTACGCAGAATTTGAGGGCGTCGTTCGCCTTCTGATGGGCGACAAAGCACTGGCCCGCAGCCTGGCCGCCAATGGACGGCGTTATGTGCTCGAACACTTCGGCTGGGACCGGATGATTCGCTCGCTGGTGCGGTTTATCCGCGAGACCGCAATGGCTTGAGGTGCGGTCGGAACCGTCGAACACATCTTTACAAAAAAGCACTGGCGTTGGCTATGAGTCGTCGGCCTGTGTGAGGCCAAAAATCAAACGCCCGGCGACCCTGCTATGATAGTATGCGTGGTTAGGATGCGGGCCAAGGTTTGTGCTGCGTGCAAAACGTCTTGACACTGCCAAAGGCGTCTTTCTACAACTTGGTTTCGTGTATGGGATAAAGAGGTTTGTGAGAGCCGAAATCCGAAGGTCTGCACGGGACGGCTGCAAAGACGAATATCCAAAAAAGTGGAGGCCAAACATGCAAAAGCAGGGTGTAAAACGAGGAATGTTCGCATCTATCCTGCCCCTTGCGGCGGGCACAATTCTAATGGGTGCAATGGCGTGCGGGCCGCAGCCGCCTGCCACCGGAGTCAAAAAACCCGGCCCAACGGCGGAAGAAACGCCCAAAGCTGCACTGTCCGAGCCGGCCGTTGCCAAAACGAAGGTCTTTGAGGCGGTGGATTTTCAAAACGTCACGGGCGGGCGGGTCGAGCCGCAATACAAATGGGCGATTTTGTTTGGCCAATACGCCGGCTTTACGTTGCCCGTGGATGATTTGAAACCGGGCCCCTACCGCGTGAGCATCTATGCGCAAAACCACAAAGTTGCACCCGTGCTGATGGACATTGTGGAAGCCGGTGTGGCCGACAGTTCTGCAACCGCACTGGCCGAGTTCGCCTTCGAACTGGCTGACAACACATTCTCGACAGTCACCAAGACCATCGAGTTGCCCAAGGGCGTAAGTGCGCTGAGGGTTCGTTTCACCAATGATACGCCGGTGGGCGCCCCGGAAGACCGCAACGCCGCGGTGCGACGCGTCGTCCTGACGCCGGCGGGCGAATAGCCGCCGCGGACGTTTGTCCGCCCCGTACAACCGATTCAGCGGAGAGGTGGCCGAGTGGTTGAAGGCGGGCGCCTCGAAAGCGTCTCTGGGGGGAAACCTCCAGCGGGGGTTCGAATCCCTCCCTCTCCGCCATTTCTCCCCTCCCGAGAGGCTCACATGAAAAACCCAACTGCTCGATGGGCCGGTGGCGGAGCGGCCATTCTGGCGGGTGTCTGCATTTGGTGCATTGTCGCCGCAGCCGCTCCTGCGAAACGTTCGGCAAAGTTGTTTTCCGCCGACGTATCCTCCAAAGCCCAAGCCGGCGACCCCGACGCCTACCTGCGCTACGTGCATCCAACCATCCGCGAGCCTTTTCCGGATTTGCTGAATCTCGCCGTTCCTTCCCAGTTGGGAAACCAGCGCTTGGCGGCCATGGGCTTTGTGGACGTAACGCAGGCGCCGTTTCGAGCCGACCCGACCGGCCGGACCGACTCGACCCGCGCCATTCAGGAGGCAATCACCTTTGCCCGCGACCACCAGATGATCTGCTTTTTCCCTCCCGGTTCCTATCGTGTAAGCGATACGTTGGAGTGCGTGCAGCAGCTGTATCGGCGAAGCAACGGACGTGTCTTCGGCGGCAACCGGTTTCCGAATGTTCTCATGGGCTCGCGCGCCGGCACGCACAGGCCGCGCATTGTGCTCGCTGCCAATGCGCCCGGTTTTGACAATCCGGCCAAGCCCAAGTTCGTGGTCTATTTCTGGGCGCGTGGTTACCTCAATCCCACAACCGCCGACCGCGTAACCGACGGCCTCAGTCCCGAAGCCGAGCAGCCCAACATCTCGATGAACCAGATGCTGGTCAATCTCGACATTATCATCGGTGAAAACAATCCCGGTGCCATCGCGATCCGCCATCAGGCCGCAGAAGGGTCGGCTATTGAGGATTGCACCATTGATGCCTCTTTCGGCCTTGGTGGCATTCAAGGCGGCATCGGGTCAGGCGGCAGCAGTACCAATGTAACGGTCATCGGGGGAAGAATCGGGCTGGACTGCACCGGTTATCTGTCGGGTACGCAACCGACGCCCGTGATTACAGGTTTCACGTTCCGCAGCCAGACCGAAGCGGCCATTCGCAGCACCAGCCGGCAGACGCTCGTGGCTGCCGGTCTGAAAATCGTCGCCGAGCGCTGCGCCGGTCCGCTCATTCAAGTGGTGTCCGGTCCGTCAACCGTGCATTGTGGCGAATTGACGCTCGTGGACAGTGAGATCGAATTCTGCGCAGGTACGCTGGAGCAACCGGAGCGCACAGTGGTTTCGTCCGGGCGGGGTGTCTATCTGCACAATGTCTATGTTCGCAATGCCACAAAGGTGGTCGTGGATCCCGATCAAAAGACCGAATTGCGCGGCAATCCCGACGGGTGGCTGCGCGTTCGAGAGTATGCGCACACAAGCCGACCGCGCCAGAACCAAGGACGCGAATATCGCTATCCAGTCTATGTGGACGGCAAACCGGTCGAAGAAGTGCGGGAAATCGAAAAAGATCAGCCGCCGCCCGCCGATCTCCAAAGCCGCCACGTATGGCTGCAAACTATCCCTAAATTTGAGTGGCCGGGTGCCACCGAGTCGCCGTTGCCCGACTTGCGCGAGCAGCTGCAGTCGTTTCCCAGTTTCGAGTCCGCCGGCGCGGCCAACGTCAAAGCGCCGCCATATTCGGCCAAAGGCGACGGCCGAAGCGATGATACGGCGGCGATTCAGCGTGCCATTGACGAAAACGAGATTGTCTTCCTTCCCAAAGGCTGTTATCGCCTGACGCGAACGCTCGATCTGAAACCGCGCACGAAACTTGTCGGCGCCGGCCAGCACCTCTCGCTCCTTCTGGCAACGGGCGGAGAGGAATTGGAGGGACCGGAGAAACCCGCCCCGCTGGTGCGCACAGCTGACGCGGCGGATGCGGAAACCGTGCTGGCCTTCTTGGGCCTGATTTCGCCGGCCGAAACCCCCAACATCCGCGAGTTGCACTGGCGCTCCGGAGGCCGGTCGGTGTTCCGGTCGGTGGAAATCCATCAGCGAACGTTGGCGGGCATGAAAGAGCGCAGCCGCATTTCGGGCGGGGCAGTCTCGCCGCGCATCACACCGCCGGTTTTGATCAGCGGGCACGGCGGGGGCAACTGGTATAACTATCGGGCGTCGGGCGGCACTGGCGTGGACCGAAACTTCCGCTATCTGCTGGCCGATGGCGCGCGAGGACCGCTGCGGTTCTACCAGTTCAGCCCGCAGCATTCCACCAGCGATGCTGCTGTCGAGTTTCGCAGCGCGCGCAACGTCTCCATTTTCGGCACCAAGTATGAAGGCAATCATCCGATGGTTCTGGTGCGCGATTGCGACCACGTCCGTCTGTTCGGCCACGGCGGCAATGCCAAAGCGCTGGAAGGCGGCGCGCTGTTTATATTTGAACGGACGCCAAACTTTCTGTTCGCCAACGGCGTGGACGGCCCCACCAAGATCGGTTCGCGCTCGCTGAGCCATCCCGAAGGGAGCACCGACCCGCGCTTGTGGCACATGCTGATCGAGCGTGACACCGACAGCAGCGAAATCAAACTACCCGCACTGGAGCGCCCGGTGCTCTATCGGCGCGGCCGGCCGCGGGAAGACTCGTCCTCGACCCGCGTCGGCGGCAACTGACCCCGGAACAGCCGCCTATTCATTCTGCATCCAGCCGCAGTCGCGAAACAGCTGTTCGGCGCGGTCCAAGACATCCGACCAGCGAAAATTCTCTTCTACATACCGGCGGCCTTGCTCGCCCAATTGGCGCGCGATATCCGGATGGGTTTCCAGAAAGACGAGCGCGCGTTCGAAGTCGGCCGCGTCGGCAAACCACAGGCCGCCATCGGCAGCTTCGCACTGCTGCCGCAGCACGTCGCAGTGGGCGTTCACCAGCGCCGGTGTGCCTTGCGACCATGCTTCCATGAGAACATAGGAAAACGACTCGTAGTAGGACGGCTGGCAAAAGACCGTGGCACCGGCCATGGCATCCCAGAGGTCCTGCTTTTCCATGTAGCCGAGGTCCAGTACGCCCGGCGCAGTTTCGGCCGTTGCGCTCTCACCGCCCAATCCAGCCCTGACCAACCGCCAGTGCGGATGGCGCTCGACAAAGGCGCCGAAACAGCGGTCGAGCAGGTCGAAGCCTTTTCCGGGCACGCGGCGGCCAGCGGCAATCAGATATGGGCCCTCAATATTGTAAGTGCGGCGAAAGCGTTCGCCGTCGCCGCGCCCGCAGAAGTCCATTCCCGCCCCGACTACCCGGGCAGCGACATTTTGAATGGGGTAAAGCGCGCGGGCAAAGAAGTATTCGGCGTCGGACAGAAACCAGAGGCCGCGCGCCGAACCCATCATCTTCTGGAACGGCGTTAGATAAGCGATTGGCTCATTGTGCAGACAAGGAATGATGACGGAACGCCCGCCACCGGCTTGAATGCCATAGAATGTGGTGCCGTAAAGATAGGGCAGGAAGCAAAACACATAGCCAGAGCGGTTCTCTTCGATAAACGCACACAAGGCATGGCTGTTGATGCTGTTGGATAGGAAGTCCATTTCCTCCGAGTTCGAGAGCCAACGGCCTTTTGAGATAGTCGTGTAGAGATAGGCAAACCGGGCTGCGTCGCGAGGTGAAACAGGGAAGCGACGGACTGTCAAGCCATTATCCTTGTCGCATCCTTCCGCATAATAGTTTTCCGCCCAATCGGAAAAGGCACTGCGGCTGCACGTAGTTAGGACTTCAACCGTAAAACCCCGTTGGGACAGTTGCATGGCCAGTTCGCGCGCGAGGAATTCGGCTCCGCCGCTGCATCTTTCGCTCCACCAAGGAGTTACAATAGCCAAGGGAGTTGAAAACGGCACGCTGGACATTCTACGGCTCAACCGCTCTTGCGGCCGATGACGGCATAGTCGGCGTAGTTGTAAAGCAAAGAATTTATTTTTTGAATGTTTTCATTAATGGTTTCCATTATTCGACGGACATTGGAGTCCACCGGCACATCATTCTCAATGCTCTTGAGCCGCTCGGCCTCATCCACAGGGCTTTGATAGTCAATCTGTACTTCGGAAAATCCGACTAGTTCCAAAAGCCTTCGCGCTGCCTCCGGATGGATGGGCCGTACATGGGTGGGATCGGCATAGAAAGCACCGGAGAATGTTGTCAAGCATGTTGGGTTGACTGTTTCGAAGATAGCGATGCCGTTCGGGCGCAGTTTTTTGATGCTGAGAAGCAGGAACCGGTAGAGATCAGCGAAATCCAGATGCTCGATGACCTGCAAAGCCACCACAGCGCCCAACGAGCTGTCGGGCAGTTCGGCAAGGTGGGTGATCGCGTCCTCGCAGCGGGCGTCAAGTCCCTTCTCATGGCAGACGTGGATCATGCGTTCGTCCAAGTCCACACCATAGGCGGCAATGCCGTTGTCGCGCAGCAATTCGAGCAGTTCGCCGCGACCGCAGCCGCAATCGAGCACCGGCCCTTGCCCGGTCAGATACTTGAGATAGCAGGCTTGCCGGCGGCGGAGGGTGTCGGGGCTGCCTCGAAGCATTTCCGCGAAGGCATGATAGTCAAAACCGGCGACCGCAGCTGCTTTTCCGGGCGCCAGTCCGCTTATCTGACGCGACAATTCGGTCAAACGGATTTTCCAATCGCCGTCCAAGTGGTTGAGCATTTTTTGAATATCCTCGCGGAAAGCAGCAAGGGCTTGGGTTTGCCGCTCGGCGGCTTGGTCATGGAGCTCATCCATATATTCGGCGACATGGAGAAGAGAAAGGCGGGGCCACTCGTGGAAGTAGCGCAGCGCGCCATCGAGGTGCTCGATCAGCCCTTCCAAAGCCTGAAAGATTTGGACGTTCACTTCCAATTCGGCGCGCAAGGACGCGATGTGCGAACTGTGATTGACCAGATACGCAAGGGTATCGCGCATCAGCGCATTGACCTCGTATTGCCGGCGCAGGACAAACCGGCGGATGGGCACCAGAAAGCGCTTCACCCAATAACGCGGATTCCACCAGCGGTCGTAGGCGCCCCGGGGCGGCGAAGGATCGGCTACAAGGCGGTTGACCTCGGCCAGCGTGCGTTGAATGTTGGCCAAGTTGGGTTCTTGCTCGCTGAGATAGCGCGCGGTGCGGTCGTAGTACTGGCTGAACAGGCGGCTCAGCTCCTGCACGCGTGTTCGCAGGCTGTCATCGAAGACGCGCGGGAATTGACTTTCGAGTTGCTGGCGGGCGAACTCGATGCGTCGGGAGATTTCGCTTTCGCGCGCACGGGCCTCGTTGCGCACTTGGCGCATGATGTGTGCAACGTCTATGCGTTCGCGACGTGCGGGCGCCGACGGAGCGGAGCCGCGATCAGACGGGACGGTTTCGGACGGCATGAGTTTGTTCCCGGAAAAAGAAAATCCCTCCCGTTACAGGAGACGCCTGCATTATCGGGAGGGAAGTGCCTCAGTAAAGCAGATTCTGCATGCCCCGGCTATTTCCAAACCCAATACTCGTCGGGCGGTTTCATCACCTGCTTGTGGCAATGCGGACATTCGACCGCCGGCACGGCCATGCGGTCCATGGCGCAAACCGGATAGCGGCCGTATTCGTCGCGCTCGTTGCGCGGGTCGTGGCCGAACCAAATTCGCGCGTGCGGCTGCGAAACCCCCTTGTGGATCCACCGCAGCACGCCATACTCGAATGCAATCCCGACGGGATGCATCAGGTAGGCCACATAGCGCAGTGGATGATCGCTGTTGCCGCGTTCGTAGTCGTGCGCGCAAACGGGCGCGGCCGTTGCCATGACCGCAACCATCGCCGCCGCTGCGAGCAGACCTCCCGCTCCTCTCCTCATGGCACACCTCCACCGTTCTTATGGTTTTGCCTCGACACGGCCCCCTCGCAGTGCCAAGCGCTCGTCCATCCAGACTGGGCAAGAGGATAATTCCATACGGCGCAGCGCTTCAAGCTTTATTTTCTCCCGATTGCACTCCGGGTGCGGCGGTATGTACATGACGCCAAAGGGGAAGTTTTCTACCAGACGAGTTGTAGGACGTGAGAAAAACGCCGATTAAAGCGGGCCGCCAACCCGTTGCTTTTTCGCTTTTCGAGCGGCCTTACTGCCGGCGCCAGACTTGGTGCCCGAAGCCGTCGCAGCTCGCGGCGGGTCGTTCGGCTGCGGTGCGCCGGGCGTGCTGCGGCCTTCGCGCTTGTAGCGCTCGAGCAAGTCCTTCAGCTCCCGCACGATCTCNGGCCGCTCGGCGTAAAGGTTTCGGCGCTCCGTCGGGTCCTGCCGCAGATCATACAACTCGCCCGGTTGCGAATGGGGCACATAGCCGCGCTCCTTCTGGAACCACTCGGGCTCGCGATTGTCGCCGCCCGAAGGCCCGTCAATCAGAACCCAGTCGCCTTTGCGGATGGCAAACGTGCCCTTGGCGCTGTGGTGGACTGTGGCTTCGCGCAGAGGCTTGTCGTGCTTTTCGCCCAGCAGCGCTGGAAGGATGTTGACGCTGTCCTCGGCGGCGTTGTCGGGCAGCGGGGCACCAAGAATGGCCGCAACCGTCCGCATGAAATCCACATGGCAGATAATTTCGCTGCTTCGTGCACCGGCCGGTGTTTTCCCCGGCCAGCGCGCAATAAACGGCACGCGGTGTCCGCCCTCCCATGTGTCGCGCTTGGCCCCGCGCAATCCGTCCATGCTGTAATGGCCGTAAATCTGGGCGCGATCATAAACGCCCGGCTTGACCTCGCCGGTAATTTCAGGGCCGTTGTCGCTGGTAAAGATTACCAGCGTATTGTCGGCCACTCCGGCGCGTTCGAGCGCCGCCATGACCTGCCCCACCGTCCAGTCCACCTGCACCACAAAATCCCCATAGTCGCCGGCCCCGCTCTTGCCTTTGAACTCCGGCGCCGGAACGACCGGATAATGCGGTGCGGTCAGCGGGAAGTAGAGAAAGAAAGGTTTGCGTGGCGAGGCCTTGGCTGCATCCTCGATATAGCGAACGGCGCGGCGTGTCAGCTCCGGCATAATCTCTACCCACTGCCAGCCGGGCAGCATCGGCCCCGGCCGGTTGAACTCCGGACGGTTGGGTTCGCTCGGAATACCGACAGTCCGGTCGTTTTCGATGTAGCAGTACGGGGGATAGTTGGGAACATCCGTGCCGAAATAGTAGTCGAAACCGCGGGTTGTTGGCCCCTCGGCAATCGTCCGCGAAAAATCCACATTGCTGAGGCGGTCGGGGCCGACCGTCGGAGGCAGGCCGTCGCGGGTTGGCCACGTCCAACCCAGATGCCATTTCCCGATGCAGGCCGTGGCGTAACCGTGCTGTTTGAGAAGCGCACCGACGGTCAGACGGTCGGGGGCGATGACCGGTGCGCCCCAAGGACCGAGCACGCCCGTCTTGAGCGGCGAGCGCCAGCTGTAGCGGCCGGTCAGAAGGCTGTAGCGCGTGGGCGTGCAGACGGAGGTTGGAGCATGAGCGTCGGTGAAGAGAATACCTTGTGAGGCAAGGCGGTCTATGTTGGGCGTCGGAATTTTGCTCTGCGGGTTGAGGCAGCCCACATCGCCGTAGCCGAGATCGTCGGCGAGGATATAGACAATGTTGGGTTTTTGTGGGGCCGCACCCAAAAGCGACCGCTCATGGACGGATATGGAGAGTGCCGCTGCGCCCGCGGCACTCCATCGCAGGAACTCGCGCCGTTTCACGGCGGACATGGTCTTTTCTCCTCATGTGGCTTGATTGAAGTTATTTTTTGTTCTAAACAGTCAATTCTTTGGCCCAATTCTGAAATTTTCTCAAGAACCACTGTATCCTTTTTCGCATCTTTTTCGCTTGGCGGCTTGATAAATAGCGAGGCTATGTACGCAGTAAATGTGCCAAATAACCCAACTCCGATAACCATCAATACTCCGGCGATTATGCGGCCGAGACCAGTCACGGGATAGCGATCTCCATAACCCACGGTGGTGATGGTAACAAATGACCACCACAGCGCATCCGACGCTGATTTGATATTCGATTCCGGCAGGGTCTCAATGTTAAGAATCGCAATGGATGAGAATATCATAATCACGAAGAAAGTTGCAGTAACAGAGAGAAAAGTACCTTTTGCCGGATTCTCAAATACGAACTGCAGAATCCGCTTGGTAGATCGAAAGGCGCGCAAGATTCTGAAAACTCGGACGGCCCGAACAAACCTCCCCCACCGCAATACCTGAATGTTTGGAATGCTTGAGACCAAATCAATCCAACCCCATTTTAAAAAAGCAACTTTATTGCGAGCGGTAAAGAGGTTGAAAAAGAAATCCCCAATGAAGATGATACATATTAGATTGTCTATTATTGTCAAAAGCTCGGAAGTCTCCGGAGGCAGGCGAAAAACCGTATCAATGAAAAGGGCTCCGAGAACATAAATGGACAAGAACAAAATCACCAGTTGCCAGAGTGTGATTCGATGTTCATTTTGGGAATGATCACTGTTCATGGCTGTTGCCACGGGCCGGAAGGTTCCTCGGCAATGTTTTGGGAGGAAGAACCCGCCACCGTTGGGTCAGGCGTAGGTTTGGTATGCTGCGGCATTAACGCCGGAGGGACTGCGCCATGAGCTTGTTCGACGGATTGAGACGTGGAACAACTCTCTTCCGGCGGGGGGAGAGTATCACCCGGTTCCTCAGATGCTTTAGGGGTTCTTCGTCTGCGCCGATAGATACGGATTGGCCCAATTTGCTCTCGTGCCTCGACAGAAAGCATTTCTCGTAAAGACTTGGCGAGCTCCTTTGAGTCAATTAGCAACCCGGTGGCTCGTCGAATTTCTCGCCGAATGACCCCCAAGACTTTTTCGCTGAAAAGTACTTTCCCGATGGAATCCGGCTCAAGAGCTGCTGCCTTTTTCCAGTATTTTTCCAAACCGTCGCGCCGTAGGGACTGTTTGTGAAGAAGGGCCAGCAATTGAGCCGCTTCCTCAAACTTTTCCTCATTGTCCAAAGAAACGCTAAACACGCACTCTTTTTCGATTTCCTGATTAAACGTAAGATGATAGAGATGCCAATCAATTCCGTTGGTCAATAGAATCCAGCGATAGTTGTTTTGTGCGGCGTAAGATTGTGCTGGTTCAACATGCCGATCTCGAAGTTTCTCTCCTGCCGCCCTTACCTCCACCAAAAGGCGTATTTGTCCATCAATTTTCACGCAAATATCTATGTATTTATGCTTCATCTGAGCCTCGCGGCTGATGTCTTGAAGGCCGTCGTACCCCAGCACGTCCTCAAAAAACCGGCAAATTCTCGACACGGTATCTGCTTCGTTTAATCCGGCGTCGCGCGCCTCAAGCAAGCGAGGCACAAACCGTTTGAGGGGTCTGCGGATGTCATTGATCATGGTTGGACCTTTCTTTCTTCTGGAGTTGGTTTGCCTCCGGCTCTTCTGGAGGTATCAAATTGCTACTGTCTCACTATTGGCAAACAAGCACGCACCTTAAAAAGATAGTATGTCAAGATAAATTGGACGTAGCGCGGGAAAATTCAAGCAAAGCCGCCCGGCTGCGTTGTTAAACTATTCGTGTTGTATGATTGAAATAAAAGAACTTGATTCAGACAGGATGGACAGGATTCACGGGCTGTCCGACCAAATTTCCCACTCCTGCAAATCCTGGCAATCCTGTCAATTCGCAGCCTTGCCGGCGGGCCGTTGCACACCCAAGTGCCGGAAGAGAAAATCTATCAGATTGTCCTTGCGCACAGTGCCGGCTTTGGCGTCCTCGCCCGCCAGAACGCCCACAAACCGCACGCCCGTCGCCTCGCATCGCTTTTGCACCGCCAGAACGTGCTTCGGATGATGCACATATTGCCCGCGCTCGGTTGGCTCGACATTGGGGATGCTGCACGACATGAATATGGGCGGGTCGTCAGGCGTAATCAGTCCGAGCATGTCGCAGTCGGCCAGAATCTTGCGCCCGGCGTCGCTCTTGAGTTCTTCTTCGCTTTTGAAGCCGTAAAATGCATGCATCTCGTTTGGCGCGCGCTGCCATTCGGGCTTGAACGGGCCGATCTCCGATGCCCACTTGGTCATGTCATAGGTGGCTTGTCCGTTGAGGCATCCGCAGCAGGTCAGGCGCGTGGATTGCCGAAGGACGGGGTCGGCGGCCTTGGGATCGGCGAGGTCGTCATGCACGGCCAGCCACAGCGAGGTGCCCGCGCCCGCCGAACCGCCGTAGGAGGCAATCCGTTTGGGATCAATGTTGTATTTGGCAGCATGGAAGCGGATGAATTGGACGGCGCGCGCGGCGTCGCGCAGAATGTCCTGAATCGGCGCGTGTTGCCGGAAACGATAGTTAATCGCCATGAACGAAACGCCGGCGTCGAGACATTGCCGGATGATGGCGGGGTCGGCTTTGCTTTTGTCGCCGCTGACAAATCCACCGCCGTGGATGAAGATGACCAGAGGCGTCGGTTTGTCGGACTTTGCCTGATAGAAGTCGAGCACGTTGCGTTCATGCGGACCATAGGCCACATTGGCGAACGTTGGAGCGATGGCATTTTCGGAATCAGCGGCGGCTGCCTTCTTTTTCCCCGCGGCCTTTTGCGCGAGTTTTGCCCGCGCCTGCTTCGCCTCTTCCGGCGTCAGAACCCCGTCGCCGTTGAGGTCGGCCTGCGGAAATCGCTTGAGCAATTGCTGGAGTTGCTCTGGACCGGCCTTGGCGCCGGCTGCGGGTCCGGCGAGAACGCGGACCGTTCCGGCTTGGAGGAACACGATGAGGACACAGGCAAGGAGTCGGGTCAGATTGAGGCAGAGTCGTGTTTTCATGGCTGCATCCTTTCCAGAAAAGTGGAATAAAAACCATCCTCCTATTTCATAGATTCCACACAGGATTGCCCCGCGGTGGATTTTCAACCCATATGTTGGCCCGGAACCAATCCGGGCATCCGCGCCGTCTGAGGTTAGACTCTATGGTTTTGCGACGGCGTGCAGAAGTTTTTTCATCTCCGCGACCACGTCGGCATACTTCGGGTCTTTGGCCAGATTGGTGAACTCGCGCGGGTCGTTCTGCTCGTCGTAGAGTTCCGCACCCTGCTTGCCGCCGTCCCATTCGGTATAGCGCCAGCGCTCGGTGCGGACGGTGTAGCCCATGAACGCGCCCTGCTTTTTCCCGCCCCGCTGCGTCTGGGTGTAGGCGGGGCGATCCCATGCACGTTTCGGGTCTTCGAGCAGCGGCCGCAAACTGACGCCCTGCACGTGCTTCGGCGTTTCGAGGCCGCACAAGTCCGCCAGCGTCGGGTAAAGATCGAGCGTCTCGACCACGCGCGCACAGATTTGCCCTTTGGATTTGGCTTGGGGCCAGGCGATAATCAGCGGCACGCGCGCCGATTCCTCGAACAGCGATTGCTTCTGCCACTGGCCGTGCTCGCCGAGGCAGTAGCCGTTGTCGCCCCAGAAGACCACGATAGTCTTGTCGGCGAGGCCGAGGCGATCGAGGGCGTCGAGGATGCGGCCAAGCTGCGCATCCATGTGCGTGATCGAGGCGAAGTAGGCACGGAGCGCCTTTCGGCAGTCCTCCTCGCTGAAACCATAGTTGGGCGGATTGACGGTGAACGCCGCCGGCGGCACATCGTCGCGGTCGTTCGGCGGATTGTAGGGCAACTGCATCTTCTCGACCGGATAGAGGTCGAAATATTTTTTCGGAACAATCCACGGGACATGCGGGCGATAGAAGCCGCAGCCGATGAAAAACGGCTTGTCCTTGTTTTCCTCTATGAGGCGGATAACCTCGGTCGCCACTTTGCCGTCGGTGTATTCCTCGTCGGCACCCTCCGACTCATACCAGGCGAAGGATGAGCCAAGACCCGCCTTGTCCTTGTGGAGATTGGTGACCTTGTCTTCTTCGTCCCTGTCGCGGCCGCGCGGATTGACCACTTTATGCCATGACGGCGGGTCATCGAGGCCGTCGGTGCCGATCTGGGCCGGCACACCATAGTGATAAATCTTACCGACGCGGGCAACAAAGTAGCCGTGCTTCTGAAACATCTGCGGCATTGTCAGCACGTCGGGAACCGTGGTGCGGAAATGCTTCTGCAAGTCATAGACTTTGGTCACATCGGGCCGCAGACCCGTCAGCAGCGACGTGCGGCTCGGGCTGCACAGCGGAAACTGGCAGTAACAGTGGTCGAACCCGATCCCGCGTGCCATCAGGCGGTCGGTGTGGGGCGTCTGAACCGTTGGATGCCCAAAGCAATGCAGGGCGTTGTTTAGATCGTCCACGGCGACGAACAAAACGTTCATTTTCTGCGAGAGACCCGATTGGGCAGCGCGACCGGAAACGGCTGCCGACATCGCCGCACCGCCCAGCAAACCGTGAACAAAATCCCGACGCGTAAGGTCGCTTTTCATGACAAACACCCCCGGTTATAATACTCCGCTCGTAGCGCAAGCGGAGAGTTGAACTCCGAACAGCACACTGAAATGTGAACTTCGTGTCCTTTATCAATTAGGACTTGAACGGCCGCTAGGCCACGTTGGCAGCCACAAGATCGCCAACTTGCTCAGTGGTATAGCCCATCTTGCCGGCAGCCAAGGATTTGAGCTTGGTGGCCGTGACATGCATGACCGCCTTTTCGACGGCCTGCGCCGCGGCGGTCTCGCCCAGCACGTCGAGCATCATGCCCGCCGCGCAAATCGCCGCCAGCGGATTGATGACGTTTTTGCCCGTGTATTTGGGCGCCGACCCGCCAATCGGTTCGAACATCGAAACCCCCTGCGGATTAAGATTGCCGCCGGCGGCAATGCCCATGCCGCCTTGGATGATCGCCCCAAGGTCGGTGATAATGTCGCCGAACATGTTGTCGGTCACGATAACGTCGAACCATTCGGGGTTTTTGACCATCCACATGCAGGTGGCATCCACATGGGCATAATCGCGTTTGATGTCGGGATAGTCGGCCTGTCCGATTTCGTGGAAGGCGCGCTCCCAGAGATCGAAAGCGAAGGTGAGAACGTTGGTTTTGCCGCACAACGTCAGCGTTTTCTTTTTGTTTCGCTTGCGGGCGAGGTCGAAGGCATAGCGCAGACAGCGCTCGACGCCGCGCCGCGTGTTGATCGAGCATTGCAGTGCGATTTCGTCGGGCGTGCCCTTTTTCAGAAAACCGCCGCTGCCGGTGTACAGGCCTTCGGTGTTTTCGCGCACCACAACGAAGTCAATGTCTTCCGGGGTCTTATCCTTCAGCGGGCAGTCCACGCCGGGATAGAGTTTGACCGGACGCAGATTGATGTATTGATCCAATTCAAACCGCAGCCGAAGCAGAATGCCTTTTTCGAGAATGCCGGGTTTGACGTCGGGATGGCCGATGGCGCCCAACAGAATCGCGTCGTATTTGCGCAATTCGTCCACCGCCGAGTCGGGCAGCACCTCGCCCGTTCGCAAATAGCGGTCGCCCCCGAAATCATAGTCCGTCATTGCCAGCTTGAAGCCGAATTTTGCGGCCGCAGCGTTGAGAACCTTGACCGCCTCGCGCGTGACCTCCGGACCCGTTCCGTCGCCACCGATGACCGCAATGTTATACGTCTTTGCCATTCCTGTCTGCTCCTGTTGAAAGGATTATGTTGCTCCCGCTTCGGCGGGTTGCCAAAACCGTTCCTCGAGGCCCGACCCGCATGCCCCGTTTAGAGGAAGCGATGCATAGCACGGCCGGACGGGTTGTCAATTGCGAAACGTATCCGAAAGAAAAAGCGAAATCTTCGGGCAGAGCCTCGCGCAAAGCCGCCAAGCCAGCAAGGAGCGGCGGGCCAGAGTCCGGCGTTTGGGGTATGCGCACAACCGCAAGCCATGGAGACTTTTCCAACTTGGCGGTGTTTCGCGAAGCTTCTCTCGATGGGTTTGCAGAACTTGAACAGGAGGCGGAAGTGCCGCGATAGATTTCTCTTTGGACTGCGGCAGCCATGCTGCCGCTTTGCTTTTCAACAATGTCTTCGCAGACAAATGTTCCCCCTTTCCGGCAACATCAACGTCTGGCTTCACGACCGGCGATTGAAGAAAAGCGGCAGCATGGCTGCTCGCAGTCCAAAGGGTTGAAAGAATCTCTCACGTCCGACGCATCTTTTGGGTCTCAAGCCCGCAACGAGGCCCCTTGACAGGACACGCCCCGACAGGCGATATGCGGTGTGTTTGCGGGGGCAGATGGGGAACCCGCTTGCAAACCCGCCTGCATTTTCCGGTAAGGGGGCCGCGTCATGGCAGCGCCGCTGGTCTATGTCAGTGTTCTCAACTACAATACGCGCGACATGACGTTGCAGCTGATCGAGTCGCTGCAGCGCATGACCTATCCGAATTTTCGGATTGTGGTCGTGGACAACGGCTCGACCGACGGCTGCGTGGAAGCAGCTTCCCGCCGCTGGCCGGATATTCCTGTCATCGCTCTGCCGAAAAACCTTGGCCATACGGGCGGCTGCAACGCCGGGCTGGAATACGGCATGGCGCATGGAGCGGACTACCTCCTGCCGTTGAACAGCGACATGATGGTGGACCCGCGGTTGGCCGACGAACTGGTCGCCGTTGCCGAACAAGACCCGTCCTATGGATTTGTAACGCCGCGAATCTACACAGGCTACCCGCCGTCGGAAGAAATCTGCGCCGAGGGCGGCTATTACAGCCTGTGGACCGGCTTTTATGACGGCATTGGACGCGGACAGACGGTCGGGCGCGGGGCCAATTTGGAATCGCGCGAGGTGGACTTCACCGATGACGTATGTCTGGCGCGCGTCGAAATGCTGCGGCGCATCGGGCTTCTCGACGACGGTCTGTTTGCCTATTGCGAGGGAATGGACTGGTCGCTAAAGGCCAAAAAAGCGGGCTACAAGATTGTCACGGCCCCGCGCGCGCAAATCTGGCACCTTGAAGTGCGGGCCACCACCAGCGCCTGGCGCTATCGGATCAACACGCGCAACATGTTGAAAGTGCACTGGCGGCACGCCCGCTGGTATCACTGCCCGACGGCGTGGCTTTGGATTGGCGCCCGATGGCTGGCCTACATGTCGCTGCGCGAAATTCTGCACGGCCGCTGGCATGAGACCGCCGCGCTCTGGAAGGGCGTCGCCGACGCCATCGCCGGACGCACCGGCTCGCCGCCGCGATAATACTCTTCCTGCATGGCCCCTCATGCGGGGGGCGTGGGGCCGTTGCCGAACGTCAGCGGGCTGCGAACCAGATTGTCCCAGCGGCTGCTGAGACGGCAGGTTCCGAGAATCAACTTTACCACCCGTTCCGAGCAGTTCTCGATCTGGTATTCGGGGGGAATGTGCGGTTTGCCGCGCCGCTCGAACTGCGCCAGCTCGAGTTTCCCCGCCGCCACAATCACATCGGCATCCAACCCCGTCAGAACGATGGTTCCGGCATCGAGCGCTTCGGGCCGTTCCATGGCATTGCGCACCGTCACCGCCGGAAAGCCGAGAATGGCCGATTCTTCGCTGATCGTGCCGCTGTCGCTCAGCGTGCATCGCGCGTTCATCTGAAGATGGACATAGTCGAGAAATCCAAACGGTTTGCAAAACCGGATGGCGGGGGAATCGGCCTTGACCCCGAAGGCTTCCATGCGTTTGCGCGTGCGCGGATGGGTGGAGACAATCATGGGGATTTGAAATTCGGCACTCAGCGCCTCGAAGGCGCAGACCAGTTTCCGCAGGTTTTCGGGATTGTCCACGTTCTCTTCGCGGTGGATGCTGGCCGCGAAATACTGTTTGGGCTGAAGTGCAAGTTCGGCCAGAACCGTCGAGGCCCGAATCCGCTCCATGTGCGTGGTCAGCACTTCCTTCATGGGCGAGCCGGTGAGATAAATGCGGCGATGAGGAAGGCCTTCGCTCAAGAGGTGCTGGCGCGCCCGTTCGGTATAGACAAGATTGAAATCGGCGATGTGGTCAATGATGCGGCGGTTGATTTCCTCGGGGACGTTGAAGTCGAAGCAACGGTTGCCGGCCTCCATGTGGTAGATGGGGATTTTCATCCGCTTGGCCATGATGGCGGCAATGGCGCTGTTGGTGTCGCCGAGGATTAGGACGGCGTCGGGCTGTTCTTTGCGCAGGATGTCCTCGGCGGCAATCAGCACGCCGCCATAGACGCGGCCCAGACTCGATGTGTCCACATTCATGAAATAGTCGGGTTTGCGGACGTTCAAATCGCGGAAGAAAATCTCGTTCAATTCGTAGTCGTAATTCTGGCCCGTGTGGACAATCTTGTGCTCGACATATTGGTCCAGCAGCGACATGGTGCAGGACAGGCGGATGATTTCGGGACGTGTGCCGAGAACGGTCAGGACTTTGATCCGCGGGGCCATGCGGCTATACCTTTTCGGGAAATGTATCGGGATCGCCCGGATCGTAGATTTCGCTGCTCCAGAACAGCGTCAGCATGTCGGAAGGGCCGGTATTCTCGATATTGTGGGTGTGGAAAATAGGGATGGTGATGAGGGTCGGGTTCTCGCCCGTGACGGGATATTCTATAATCGAATCTTTTCCAATGCGGCGCAAACGAACCACTCCGCAGCCCTGTACGACGAGGAACTTTTCGATTTTCCGCGTATGGTAGTGGTTGCCGCGGATGATTCCCGGATGCGTCAGCGAGAAAAACACCATTCCCCCGCCTTGCTGCTTGACGGCCTCGAACAGCCAGCCCCGAGCATCGGAGTGAACTGTGGCAGGCCGGGCAAGATCGGGATAGTCCATGTAGCACAGGAAGGCGTTGAAAAGGTTGCGCTCGAAGGCATTGGCAAACGCCGGCATGATATTGTCGCGATAATAGAGATCTTTGTATTTCTGGAGCAGGGCGAGAATGGCGCTTACCTTGATGGTCGCGGTGGGTTGGACTCGGACGGTTTCGATGCCGCGGGGGGGATTCTGGATTCGTTCACAGATCAGGTCGGTCAACTCATTGATGTAGATCAGATTGACCTCGCGGTCCTCGATAATCCGCGGCTCCTCGCCATGGGTAAGTTGATGGCAGAACGTGGCAACGACGGAGTTGTAGTAGGGCCGTCCGCCATCGCCAAAAATGTTCGGGATAATCAGAATGCTGAGCGGTGCGTTGTGGCGCTTCGCCCATTCTTCCAGAATCCGTGCGCCTTCTTTTTTCGACAGGCCGTAGGGATTGCAGAAATCCACCTGAGTCGAGGATGCAAAGATGACATGCGGCGCGGCCTGAAGATGCTCAAGGTGGGCAACCAGCTGTTTGACCAAGGCAATATTGGTGCTGTAAATGGTCTCCGGGTCGCCGCGGTTCATTGCCGCCAGATGTACAACGGCTTGACTGCCCGCGAGGATTTCTTCCATCGCCTTGGGATCGGAGAAGTAGCGGTCCCAGAAGAACGGCACTTCAAACCCACTTTCGCGAACCAGCCGGTCGCGCAAGTGGGACCCGACAAACCCTTCCATGCCGGTTATGGTGATTTTGACGGGTGGGGCCATGGGACCGAAATTATCGAGAGGCGTCAGCGTGTTCCGCTCGGTGTTTCGCTTTCCAATTCCGCCGTGACTTCCGGCAAACTCAACAACAGTTGGATAATCTGCTCCACATTCAACCGTTCGGTGTTTTCCGACGTGTAATCGTCGAGGGCGGGTTCTTCGCGGTCGCCATCGATGAAGTATTTGTTGTAGTTCAGGTCGCGAACATCGGGCCGCACGCGAAAGTAGTCGCCCATATCCTCGGCCCGCCGCAATTCCTC
>JAOAGV010000002.1 GCA_026415575.1 Candidatus Sumerlaeia bacterium | reverse complement strand
CTTTCTACCACTGAAGATTTCTTACACCGACGATTTCACGCACCGTAGATTTCGTGCACCGACCCTGTAAGGGTCATCTAATCTAGCCCAGGGCAACGCCCTGGGAAAACCGGAATCACACGTGTAAAGCCCTGAAAGGGCGCCCTATACATCAATCAATCCTGCACACATCAATCAATCCCACACACATTAATCAATCCCACACATATTGTTCATCAAACGCCACACCATATTCCTTGAGGAACTTTCGGAACTCATCCTGAAAAGAAACGGTCTTGTGATGGATTTCCTGATTTCGAATATATTGCCGCACGTTTGGCATGCGGGACTGGCTGACCGAAAATGCGCCGTATCCGTTCTGCCAGTGAAATTCCTGCAAGGCAGGGTCTTTTGTCTTTAGCCACCGCGACGTGGGCTTCTTGATGTTTTCAATGAATTGGGCAACCGACAGGCTCTTGGACAATACGCAAAAGATATGGATGTGGTCATCCATGCCGCCAATCTGAATCGGCGGGCATCCCATGTTCGCCAGTACCGTTGCCGCGTATGGGTATAGATCACGACGAATGGCCGGGGTAAGGTGGGCGATTCGGTTTTTGGTGCTAAAAATTGCATGGATGAGAATTCGGCTTAACGATTGCGACATGGGCTGCGCTTTTTAGGGCGCCCTTACAGGGCTTTCTCCCTTTGATTTGCCTTTCCCCAGGGCGTTGCCCTGGGCTAGATTAGATGCCCCTTTCAGGGGCCGTTTTTCAAAGCGTCGCGTTGGGATTGATCTGTGGTTCCGTTTAGGAGCCGTTTTTCAGTACGTTGCCATGGGCTAAATTGGTAGTTCCGTTTAGGAGCCGTTTTTCAAAGCGTCGCGTTAGGATAGGTCGGTAGTTCCGTTTAGGATCTGTTTTTCAGTACGTTGCCATGGGCTAAATTGGCAGCTCCGTTCAAGGGCTGTTTTTCAAAGCGTTGCCAGAGCCAGATTAGATGCCCCTGTCAGGGGCTGTTATCTACGCCATGAGATAGCAAAACTTCAGTGCCCCTTTCAGGGGCCGTTTTATAAGGCATCGCCTTGGCTAGATTGCTAGTTCCGTTTAGGATCTGCCTTTCAGTACGTTGCCATGGGCTAAATTGGCAGCTCCGTTCAAGGGCTGTTTTTCAAAGCGTCGTCTTGGGCTCTTCGGTCAAAACATCCAGCCAATTTGCGAAGATCTTCTCTCACTTCTAACCTCTTGCCTCTCACCTCTTTGGTCATGGCCGGAGGCCACGTCAGGCTATGCGCGTTTATCTGTAGGAGGCACCCACACCCAATCAACTCTTTCGGCTTGCTCCAGAGGCGACAACACGGTCGGAGCGAATCTCCGCGGTTTCAACCAGTTCTGTTTGACCGCCCCGCGTGCTTTTTTCCATCACACCCCAGCGTTCTGAAGATTTGCGGAGGATGTCATTTTTATAAACAAAATACGAGCAGAACGGAACCGTGATGACTTCGCCGGTCTCCGGATGTTCGCAGCCGAAAGCGATCGGGCAGTCCACCAACCGCGCAGCCTCGACACAACCGATCTCTTCGTAGGGCAATACGTAGATCTGAAGAGCGGCGCGCACGGCGATGTGCCGAGCCGCCACCGCTTTCCATGAATCAAACGTTTTTATCTTGTCCCACAGCATCGCCAGAAGCCGCAGGAACCATCGCGGTCCGATGATCTTGTCCAGCCGCAGATAACGCCGTGCGCGCCCCACGAGGCCCAATCCAAAATGAATCCGCCGGCCGGTCTTTCCAAACAGCCGGCCCAAAAAGCCCCGCTCGATTTTCGGGCCCATCTGCCGGTCCCATTCGATCATCTCTTCGATGAGCTGATACAGCGGGACTTTGAGATACTCGGAGACGGGATGGTATTTTTCGGCATCGCCCAGCATCAGCGTTACGGTTTCGCAGCTTGGATGCGCCCCACCGAGCGTGATGCGCGTATTGTACGTTTTCTGAAATGTTTCGAGCAGCCGCAACGCTCCAACGGGGATGAACTCCAGCCCCGGAAAACATTTCGCCATCAGGTTTTCGACGTCCTCGACCGTGCTGGTTTCGTGTTCGACTTGCTCCGGCCCCACGGTTGCCTGCAGCGGGATCAGCGTCATGATGTAGATCAGATTGCTCTTCTTGTGGGCAAACTCGACCAGGCCCGGCATCAGGTCTTCGCTGACGCCCACGCCGCATGTAACCATCAAAATGATCTTCGACTGGGTGTATTTCTCGATGTTCTCGATGGCCTTGAGTTTGACCTTCAGACTGCCCGGATTTTTCCGCAGTTTCTTCTGCACTTCCGGATTCAGGCCGTCCAGACCGAGCAGGAGCCGCGGATTGGTCGCCAGCATCCGCTTGCAGTAGTCTTCGTTGGCCAATCGCATGCCGTTGGTCACGACGCGGCATTCCAGTTTGTATTTCTGGGCCATCTTGAGGATGTCAATCAGGTCGTCGCGGCAGGTGGGTTCGCCGCCGAACAGCTGGACCCGCGGCTTGGGACTCATCTTGTTGAGCGCTTTGAAGATTTTCTCGAAGTAGCCGATCGGCGGATGAAAATCAAATCCCATGGCCGGAATGTTGGCCAGACAGATCGGGCAGTTCATGTTGCAGTGGTTGGTAACGTCAATGACCACGAGGCGCGGCACGACCGGATGGGTGCAGTTGAGGCATTCCATCGAGCACGTGGCGCGGGCGTCGGTCGTATAGCCGCACAGCCGGCGCTTGCGGTAATAGGCCTGCGCATCGCGCGAGATCAGCGTTTCGTTATGTCCGCAGGTGGGGCAGTCGCGCACAAGGTAGAGACAATTGTCGCGTTGAACCCGTCGGACCGGCAGCGGGCGGCTGCACGTCACACAGTAGCCGCGATTGATGATTGCCTGAGAGTCAGTTTCGACCATGGGAGCATGCTTCAGCCTTCCACGGTGGAAGGCGACGTCGGGCGTAGATTTGCGACTTCAGCCTTTGGGGGCTCACAAGTTCAAAACAAATTTGGAGAGTGGCGTTGACACCACTCTCCAAGCCTGTTTTCTCGTCTGATTTACTGCAGATCATCGTGCATAATGTCCACCGTGAACCAGCCCAGCAGGAAGTCCACGACCTCGGTGATGCGATTGCTGATTTCAATGCCGACCCAGCCCAGATGCATCCCGCGGCTGCATTGGCCATATTGGGCTTTGGGAATCGGATTCGTTCCCCATGTGGCGCCAATCCAGCCGTGAGTCAGATAGGGCCAGTCGGTGGCGTCTTTGTAGCGGTCTCCGGCATGAAAGCGGTTGTTGGGATCGAACTCGCCGATGCCGCGATGTTCCCAACCGTAGGCCATCAGGCCAAGTTCGTGGGCGTTTTTGTCAAACACGCCAATTTTGCCGTTGGCCATGCCGATCATTTTGGCGTCATCCACATAACCGAACCCGAAACATGCGACGGTCGAAAGTGTATCGAAGTAGAACTCAAAGTTCGGACGCCACTTGGTGTTGTAGCAGATTCCGATGTCGAACGTTTGGAGCAAATCCTTTTTCCGGTTCTGCATGTAGGTGGTCTGGCAGCCGGTGGTGATGAGCAGAACCAGTGCGGCCGCGGCGAAAAAAAACTTCTGTTCCCTTTGTTTGTTCATACGTCCAACCCCTCTTTGAAATTAGTTAGCCCCGACGGTTCACTTTGTTTTGGAAGAAGCCGGGGGAAGTTCTTTTGTGTCCGAAAACATTGGCAGGTCGTCGCCGGAAAGGTCCAGCAAAAAGAAACCCGTTAGAAGGTCTGCGATTTCGGAATAGCGCGGCGACAGGACAGCGCCGACAAATCCCAGATGAAGATAGTGCGGGCACGACACGCGATAGTCGTCGGGCGGCCAAGGCGGCCCTTCGGCCAGACCCAAAGCCCCCGTCCGGTAAAATGTGCACTGCTTGGCCAGCTCGTCATCTTTGCCTTTTTCGATGAACTCGGCCAGATCGGCATAACGCTTTCCAAACGAGACCGTTTCATAGCCCCAAACCAGAAGTCCGGCGCTTTGCTCGAAATAGGGACAGAAGCCTTGCAGCTTGCCCCCGCCCAGTCCCGCAAACCATCCGTCCACCATTCCATAGCCGACTGCGGTGAGGTGGATCGGCGGGAAAATGACAAAGGCTGCGAAGTTGGGCTCCGGCGAAACCGTGATGCCCAAGTCAATGATCTCGCCGGCATCGCGCAACCGGTTTTCCAAGTATCGCGCACATCCGCTCGATCCCAACAGCACCCCCGCCGCAAGCAATAGTCCCCATCCGCGCTTCATTTTATTGCCTCTCTTTCAGGATTCTCGGGTATTCCGATCAAATTACCCGTCAATCTATAATTTGACCGACTTTCCCCTTCCCTTCAGTCACATCGCAACAACTTCCTGTTTGATTACGGGCAAAGAATCAAGATGTTTTTTGCAAAAATGGCCTATTTCGGAGTCATCATGTCCTGAATTATCGGCTCCCGCCCCGGCTGCCGCCACTGCGATTGATGCCGCTCACAGGCGTTTCATAGACTGTCTTCGGGTCGAAAACCTTTTCGCCTTCCACGACCAACCGGCCGTCGCGCAGCACCCGAAAGAAACACGACCGATAGCCCTCATGGCAGGCCCCGCCGGATTGCTCGATTTTCACCAAGACGGCGTCGCCATCGCAGTCCAACCGAATCTCTCGCACCCGCTGGACATGGCCCGATGTCTCCCCCTTCAACCACAGCTTCTGCCGCGACCGGCTCCAATAATGAACGATGCCGGTCTGCAGCGTCTTGCGCACGGCCTCGCGGTTGGCGTGGGCGATCATGAGCACCTCGCCGCTACCGGCGTCTTGGGCCACAATGGTGACCAGACCCGCGCTGTCATACTTCAAGATGTCCAAGACCTTCTCAATCTGTTCGTCGTTCATGTCAGCCTCACTGGAACCCCATGTTTGGCCAGATAGTTTTTTGCATCAGCGATGCTATACGTTCCGAAATGAAAGATGGAAGCGGCCAGCACGGCATCGGCTTGTCCGACCACAATCGCGTCGAGCAAATGGTCCAGCGTGCCGGCGCCCCCCGACGCAATGACAGGGATCGTTACCGCCTCGGCGACTTGTCGTGTCAGTTCCAGATCGTAGCCCAATTGCGTTCCGTCACAGTCCATGCTGGTCAAAAGGATTTCTCCGGCGCCGCGACGTTCGACCTCGCGGGCCCACCGAATGACATCCAGCCCCGTCGGGGTTCGACCGCCATGCGTGTAGACTTCCCAGCGGGGCGCAGCGCCGAAGTCATCCATGACGCGCCGTGCATCAATGGCCACGACAATGCACTGGCTGCCGAACCGTTTGGCCGCCTTCTCGACAAACTCGAGGTTCTGCACCGCCGACGTGTTCAGCGACACCTTGTCCGCCCCAGCCCGCAGCATCCGGTTGATGTCTTGCAGCGTGCGCAAGCCGCCGCCGACGGTCAGCGGCATGAACACTTCCGCTGCCGTGCGATATACGACATCCTCCATGATCTGGCGCGCCTCGTGCGAGGCCGTAATGTCGAGAAAGACCAGCTCGTCGGCGCCGGCGCGGTCATACGCTTTGGCGCACTCGACCGGATCGCCCGCATCCACCAGATTGACAAACCGGACGCCTTTGACCACCCGGCCGTCTTTGACATCAAGGCAGGGGATTACCCGTTTCGTGAGCATGGAACCATCCGCGATTGGGACCCAACCCAATGGCTTGAATCCCGAATGAAACTCGAAATGATCGAATGAATGCAGTGTGCGATCATGTCAACCGGAATTGCATTTCCATGCGGGCATTGCATTCGGGCGGCAGGATTCTTTCCGGCAGGCCGGGGGAAATGTTTTTTCGCAGCATTTTTCGTTGACATACCGGTTGGCCCATTTCTACTTTGACGGGCGTATCAGTGGTGACCATCGCGGCTCGAAGGGTTGTCATTTGAGCGGGTGAAGGGGTGGAACGTGACACGCGGAATACTCAGCGCGATAATGCTTGCAGCGGTCGCCCTGCTGGCGGCGACAGGCAGTTTTGCCCAATCCAAGGCGAAGGCCGGCGTCAATGCCGAGCATTTGCGGCGGTTTGAAACCGACATCTTCGGCCCGTCTGTTGAGGCCGCGGTCAAGCAAGCGGCTTTGCATGCCGTGCGCTCGGCGGTCGGCGAGTTTTATTGCTCGGACGAGATGCTTTTGGGCCGGGCCCTTCTCGAACGTTATCTGGACAAGTCCTATGAGCGCTTTATCGCCTCAACGGCGATCTTGTCCAAACGTGAGTCGCAGGGCATGACTTACATGCGCGTGTCGGTGGTTGTGGATGTCAAAGCGCTCGAAGACGATTTGCGCCAAAAGCGTTTTTTCTACAAGCCGCTGCGGCGACCCATTTTTTACGTCACGTTGTCGGAAACCGTGGACGGGGCGCCAACCTCCGGCGAGCCGGTTACCCGCGGGGCGATTCATGACGCGCTTAGCCACTTGCTTATTCGTTATGAGCCGCGCGTGATCTATTCGCAGGCGGCCAACATAGACCTTACGCAGGACGCCCGCCAGATGATCGAGGCGCGCGAGGCCGCCGAACGCGCCGGCTCTGAGGTGCTTCTGACCGGAAGCGCCGAACTGAGACGGACCGAGCAGAAGAAGATTAATTTTGATGATTATACCTTTTACAGCTGCCGACTGACCCTCACTTTGGTGCGTGTGGACGACGGCAAGGTGCTCGGCAGCGGCTCGTATGAAGCTATTGCCGGCAATGTCAACGGGGATACCGCCAAACGCGTGGCCGCCGACCGCGCGGCCGCCAAAATCCTCGAATCGCTCATTCCCGGTTTCTCCGAACGCTGGGAAAAAACCATGACGGATCTGGTGGATCTGCAGGTCATGGTCACCGGCGTCAACGAGCAGCAGGCTAATGTAATTGAAGACCGCCTTGCCACGCGCCTGCCCGGCGCCGAGGTCTATCGCCGCAGCTTTTTTGAGGATGTGGTGGTGTTCAATCTGGCCTCCAAAGACAAATCCCGGCCGGTCAGCCGTCAGGAGGTCGAGAAGGTGTTGCGCGAGTTGTCCACGCCACGTCTGATTGTAATGCCGGCCAAAGTGGAAAAGCATGTCCACGCAAAGCGGACGCTGTAATCCCTCTGTTTCGAAAGGAGCCTCACCGCCCGCCTTCCACAACTTGTCCCGTTGAAGCGAACGCAGAGGAGGGTTTATTTCATGCTGACGCGACTGTTGCCTGTTGCCTTTGGGCTGTTCGGATTGCTCGCCTCGAGTACTCCATCGAAGGTGTTCTGTCAATCTAACGCGCAAACCGGTTCAGATTTGGCCGCCGGGACGATCCCCTTGCCGCCGCCGGCTGCTCTTCCCATTTCTGCTGCTTATGGGCGGACCCCTTCCGTCCCGATGTCCACGACCGAAACAGCGGCCATCGTGGACACGCAGGGAATGGATATTCTCACAACGGCGATCCTGACCGAAGAGGCCATCACCCGTCTGACGGCTGCGCGCACGACGGAGACGTTTTTGGCCGTCACTCTGGCCGACGTAGTGTATTTAACCTTCGAACGCAATCTCGACTACAAAATCGCCCAGTTGAACTACGAGATCGCGCAGGAGGAAGTCACCGCGCAGAAGGGGCTCTTTGATCCGGTTCTCTCGGCCACCATTCAAGCCTCGGACTCCGAACAGCAGGGTTCGATCTTCGGGACGCTCATGGGCGGCGGAAACATGGGCCTTCAGGGGGCGCGCCAGCAAATGGGTCTTGGCACCTATGAATCGCCTCTGGCCGACATCCGCCGTCAGGGCGTCGAAGAAGATATTGCCGCGTTGCAGGCCCGGTTGAATGCCCTCGAAGCCGCGCTGGCTCAGGGTTTCGCCAGCGACTATCGGTCGGTCAACCGGATGAAGTCGCGGTCGGCGGCCATTCAGGTCACCGAGCAAAACGGTCTGGGCGGCCAGATCGGCATCGGGTATTCCATCAATCGCATGTGGATGGACCCGACGTTTCTCAACATCAACCCCTCCTACAGCCAAAGTGCACAGGTGTGGATCGTGCAGCCGGTGCCGTTTTTTCGCGGCTGGGGTCCGGCCGTGACGCTTTCGGGAATTCGACTGGCGCAGAGGAACGAGACGGCACGCGCATGGGAGCAACGGCAGGAACTGATCAATCAGCTGGCCGCCGTGATGTCGGGCTACTGGGACTTGGTCAATGCGATTTACAGCGCGGAGGTGCAGCGCCTCTCTCACGAATCGGCGAAGAATCTCCTGCGCATCAACGAAATCCGTCTCAAGCACGAGGTTGGTACCGAAATAGACGTATGGGAAGCGCGCGCCGGTGTGGCCGCACGCGAGAACATGCTCATCCTCGCCGCCCATGCCATTGGCCTTGCGCAAGACAATCTCGCCCGCCTGACGCGCGTCAAAGAAGGGCCGCAGTGGAAGGTGCGGATGATTCCGCGCGACCCGCCGCGCTACAGCGATTATCCGGTGGATGAAATGAAGTTCATCGCCGATGCCCACAGCCGGCCCGACATCCGGCAGGCCGAACTGATGCGCGAGCGCGCCGAAATCCGCCGGACGGTCGCCCGGAACGAACGCATGCCGCAGCTCAATGCATTCGGCCAATACGGCATCAGCGGCCTTGGCCCCAGTGTCGGCCGGTCGAGCCACTATCTCGGCACGGCCGACTATGACAACTGGGCGGTAGGCGTGGATTTTAACTTTCCCATTCCCAATACCAAGGCGCGGGCGCGCGCCCGGCAGGCCGACAAACTGGTCGAGGGCAGCGAACTGCTGATCGAAAAGACGCGCGACTTCGCCGAGTTCGAGGTCCGCAAAGCAATCCGCGATTTGCAATCCGCCCGCGAAAGCATCGCCGTCAGCGAGACCCGCATTCGCGCCGAACGCGAAAAACTGCGCGGCGAATTGAAACGCTACGAGGTCGGCATGGCCACCAGCCAAGACTTGTTGGACTATCAAGACCGTCTTGCCGCCGCCCAAAGCGCCCATATCGCTTCAATCGTTGCTTACAACAAGGCGATCATTGATCTCGAACGCGCGCGCGGAACCCTGCTCGATTCCCTGCCCTCGCTCGGGGCGCCCACAGTGACCTTTGCATCGGAGCCGGCAAAGCCGTAGGCTCTACGGTCTAAACATGCAGCCAATATGCGAAGAGCTTTTCTGACTTCCAACCTCTTGCCTCTGACCTTTTTGGCCGCGGCCAAGGGCCACGGCATCTTTGGATTGCGGCAGCCATGCTGCCGCTTTTTTAAGCGTCCGTTGTGAAAAGTAACGTTCGTCTTCCCGGAAAGGGTCCCGTTCGGCTGGTTTAGGGCCGTCGGAGAGCAAAGCGGCAGCATGGCTGCCGCAGTCCAAGAGTCCAGTTCAAAGGGGACGCTGATTTGGGCTTGACTTGCTTTTCGGCATTTGATTTCAATCCAACCTGTTAATGACGAACTTTCAAACGAAAGCAACTTTCTCCATGCCCAACGCGACACCGAATGCCGGCCGCCCGTGCAAGCGGCTGGAAGTTGTATTGATTCGCCCCGGAAAGTATGACGATGACGGCTATGTCATCCGTCATTTTCGCGGGGTGCTGCCCAGCAATACTGTGGCCTGCCTGTATGGCCTGACCGAGGATGCGGCCCGAAGCGAGCGGTTTGCCGGCCGCGTCGAAATCGGCATTCATATCTACGACGAATCCGTGCACAAGGTGGTGCCGGAGAAAATCGCCCGCCAACTCCTGCGGTCGGATGCACGCGTTCTGGTCGGGCTGGTCGGCGTGCAGACCAATCAATTTCCGCGTGCGGCCGACCTTGCGCGCCGGTTTGTTGCCGCCGGCTGCGTGACGATGATCGGCGGATTTCACGTCAGCGGTGCACTGGCCATGAGCAAGACCACGCCGCCGGAATTGCAGGAGATGCTCGATGCCGGCGTGACGTTGGTCAAAGGCGAGGTCGAGGACTGCTGGGCCGACATTCTCGAAGATGTTGTCGAAGGTCGTGTGCAGCCGCTCTATGACATCGTGGACCGGCCGCCCCTGACCCATGCTCCCGTTCCGACCATTCCCCCCGGTTACATGAACCGGTTTGTGTTCAAGCAATTCGGGACGATAGACACCGGTCGGGGCTGTCCGTTCGGCTGCACGTTCTGCACGGTAATCAACGTGCAGGGGCGGAAAATGCGGTTCCGCTCGCCGGAGTTGATTTTGCAGCGAATCCGCGAGAATTACAAGGGTGGCAAGGGAATTCGATATTATGTATTTGCCGACGACAATCTGGCGCGCAACATTTACTGGGAGCAGATTTTTGACGGCTTAATCCGCATGCGCCGCGAGGAAGGCATCGTCATCCTTTTCATGATGCAGGTGGACGTAAAGGCGTATCGGCTGCCGCGGTTTGTGGAGAAGGCGGCCGCCGCGGGGTGCACGCAGATTTTTGTCGGGGTCGAAAGTCTCAATCCCAAAAACCTCGAAGCGGTGGGGAAATCGCAGAACGCCGTCGAGGACTACGCCGCGATGGTCGAGGCATGGCACCAGCACGGGGTCCACGTGCACGCTGCCTATATCATCGGCTTTCCTTATGACACGTACGATTCGATCATGGCCGATGTGGACTGTCTGGCGCGCGATCTGAAGTTCGACGAGGTTTCGTTCTTTATGCGCACGCCCCTGCCCGGCTCCCAAGACCATGTGGACGCCGTGGCGGCGGGGGTTCCCATGGACCCGGACTACAACAAATTCGACTCGTTTCACGCCGTGTGGGATCATCCGCTCATGACGCGCGAGGAATGGCAGCGCGCTTATGACGATGCGTGGAAGCGGTTCTACTCCTTCGAAAACATGAAGAATATCCTGCTCCGCGCCAACATCAACAATTACTGGGGGATGTTCAAGGCGCTCCTGTGGTATCGGGCGGCCATGGTGGACGGCACGCATCCGATGCTGACGGGCTTTTTCCGGCTGAAAGACCGGACGGAGCGGCGGCCCGGCTATCCGATTGACACGCGCTGGGCGCATCTGCGCAAGCGCGCACGGGAAGTGCGGAACTTGTTGCGCGACTGGCTGCGGCTGTTTCTGGAGTTGCAGGAGCTGTGGTTGCAAACGCGGATTGCTTCCGAGAAAGTCAAGGTCAGTCCTGCGTGGCGCAGACATTTTCGAGAGTATCTGACCGTGCTGCGGCAGCAGCTGCATCACGCCCACGAGCGGATTAATTTATCCGCCGGATATGTCCGGTCGGCCGTGGAACACAACATCGAATCCTTGAAGAACAGTTTGCCGGCCGTTTCGCTGCCCGAAGCGGGCCGGCGTGTCAAACAAACCGGCCATGCATGGTGGACGCGGCTTCTGGAAAAGCTGCATGTGCTGTCGGTGCGCGGCGTTTCCACGCGACGCCATCTCGACCGGTTCTGGCAGCAGACCCGATTCTACCTGAAACGCAGAGCCTACTGGCGAATCAATCCATTCCTCGTTTGTTACAACTTCCTGCGCGATTTGAAGCTGGCTCTCTCGTTCACGTTTTACATGATGTACGAACGGTTGCTCTGAGAGCCCATCCACAGCGGACACGCAAACCCCGGCCCGTGCATTCTTGACACTGTTGCGACAACCCGCGGTTGGGAGGCAGTTGCAAAAAAAGCGTGGGATGAGGGTCCCGCCAATGACAATGCAGGAGGATCGGGCATGGATGTGCCAATCGGGATGGCGGGACGCCTCTGCTGCATTGAAGGGACAATAGTTCGCAACTGCGTGGTCGGGCAGAGAGCAAATATTTTCTTGACGTTGTCCGTGGGAAAAGGCACATGATAAGCGCGCGTTGGCTGAATCCGTTGAAGTTTGCATCGCCCGTGCGGCGCAACACCGCATACCTATTCCAATGAGGCCTGTCATGAAAGGCGCACTGATTGCCGTCGAAGGACTCGATGGATCGGGCAAATCCACCCAGATCTATCTGGTCAAGCGATGGCTGGAACTGGAAGGCTACAAGGTGTTTTTTACCGAATGGAACTCGTCGGTGGTGGTCAAGAGCGCCACGCGAAAGGGCAAAAAGCGCCAGCTTCTGACGCCGACCACGTTTTCGTTGATACACTGCACGGATTTTGCCGACCGCTACGAGCGGCAAGTGCTGCCGCTTCTGCGCGCCGGCTACATTGTGCTGGCCGACCGGTATGTCTATACGGCCTATGCGCGCGACTCGGTTCGCGGCTGCGACCCGCAGTGGGTGCGCAATCTCTATTCGTTTGCCGCCCCTGCCGACATCACGTTTTTCTTTGACCTTCCGCTTGAAGTGGCTCTGGGCCGCATCCTTGCCGGCCGCCCCAAACTGAAATACCACGAGGCCGGCATGGACCTCAATCTCGCGTCCGATCCCGTCGAGAGTTTTCGCGTTTTTCAGGGACGTATTTACAACGAATACAAAAAGATTATCGAAGAGTTCCAGCCTGTCGTCATTGACGCCACGCAAACCATCGAGAAACAGCAGGAACAGGTACGCAAGATCATCGCGGAGCGGATTGATCTGGCGCAGTATCGCTGGAGGATAATGCGGTGAGTCAACGCCAGTTTTATGGGACGCCTCCGCCGGGGGCCCAACCCGAATCCCTTGGGGGCAAGTTGATTGTCATTGAAGGCGCCGACGGCTCGGGCCGCTCGACGCAGATCGCGCTGATCAACGAATGGCTCGAACGCAACGGCCACGCCACCGTGCAGGTGGGGCTGCGCCGCTCGACGCTCGTTTCGGCCGAACTCGAAAAGGCCAAGCAGGGCAACACGCTCGGCCGCATTACCATGAGTCTGTTCTATGCCACGGACTTCGCCGACCAGCTTGACAATATTATCATCCCCGCCTTGCGTGCCGGCTTTGTCGTTCTGGCCGACCGCTACATCTACACCTTGATGGCCCGCGCCATTGTGCGCGGGTGCGACCGCCGCTGGCTCGAATCCCTCTACGGCATTGCCGTCGTTCCCGACGTGGTTTTTTATCTGAAAACCACGCCGCAACAACTGGTCGAGCGCAACTTTCAAAAAAAGGACTGCCTCGACTACTGGGAATCTGGCATGGACATCGGTCTGTCGGCCGACATGTTTGAAAGTTTTATGAAATACCAGAAAATGATCGAGCAGGAATTCCGCCGGATGCAGAAACAATACGGATTCATCGTCATAGACGGCAACCGGCCAATTCGAACCATCGCCGCCGATCTGCAAAAACACATCGAGGCAGTGCTGTGAATACCGAGTCGCCCGCCGAAAACAAGGCCGTCGAGGAGACGCCGCCCAAACCTGATGGCGGGGCCAAGCCGGCCCGCCGGACGGGAAAAAAATCTTCCGGCGAACGCAAAAGCCGCCGCCAAATGCGCGAAGCGGAAGTGGAAGCCCGGCTGGTAACCGAACTGAACCATCTTCGTACGACCGTTCGCCATATCGCCACGCACTATGTGGAATTGTTGGAAAGCAAAATCGTGCAAGTGCGCGAAGCTGTCGAATCCAGCCGCAATTCGTCCGATCGGCTCGAGCGGCTCGACTTCATGCTCCGCAGCATCGAGGGATTGCGCGTAAAACCGGACAAGGGCCGCCGCAAAGACCTGAAGCAAATTGACGAATTGCTGTCGCAGCTGAACGAGGTTGCACTGAAATTGTAGGCGCCTGACGGGTAGCCTCGTGAAATGTGGCTTGGGATGTATGGAGTTCCCGTTCAGCGGGGGGTTTGCAATCGCCCGCCAAAGTAGGAACTACATGCATTTTCCGACAGGTCCAATCGGTAGCGATTACTAAATCCCATCGGTCGGGTCTGACCAGTCCGTCTCATTTCATCCTTTCCCCGGGAGCCACTCTTATGGCAGGCAAATCCAAAGACTACGTGGTGGGTGTGGACCTTGGCGGCACAAAAATTCTCGCCGGCGTTGTGGCCGAAACGGGAGAAATCCTCGGCCGCGTCAAGGCGAAAACGGCCGCGGAGGCCGGCTATCGCAATGTCCTTTCGACGCTGGCCACCAGCGTGGACTTGGCCATCAGCGAATCCAAAATTCCGCGCCCGCGCATTCGGGCTGTCGGAGTTGGCGTGCCGGGACCTGTGGATCCCGAAACCGGCGTCGTGAAAATCGCGCCGAATTTGGGTTGGAAAAATGTACCGGTCAAAAAGCTGCTCGAAAAGCAACTGGGGCTTCCGGTTCTGGTTGAAAACGATGTCAACGCAGGGACCGTCGGCGAGCATCGCTTCGGAGCGGGCGTCGGGGTGAAGGACCTCGTTGGGATTTTTGTGGGCACCGGCATCGGCGGCGGGCTGATTTTCAACGGCACCCTGTATCACGGATTCAGCAAGGCGGCCGGCGAGATTGGCCACATGATCATAGACGTCAACGGCCCGCGCTGCGGCTGCGGCAACAAAGGCTGCTTCGAGGCCATGGCCAGCCGCACGGCCATTCTGCGCGAGCTGGCCGCCGCAATCCGCAAGGGCAGCAAAACGGTTTTAACGAAAACAGTCGCCGACAAGAACATGCGCCAAGTCGGCAGCAGTGTTATTGCTGATGCGTTCTTCCGCGGCGACAAACTGACCGTCAAAGTCGTCAAGCGCGCTGCACGCTACTGCGGCGTCGGTGTGGCTTCGATCCTCAATTTGCTAAATCCGGAGATGGTCGTGTTGGGCGGAGGGGTGGTCGAGGCTTTTGGTTCTGAGTACGTCCACTTGGTGGCGAAAGCGGCTCGAAAGCGCACCTTCGAGGTGACTTTTCAAGGCGTACGAATTGTCCCGGCGCTTCTGCGCGATGACGCCGTGTTGCTGGGAGCGGCCAGCTTGGCCCGCGAGAAAGCCGAACGCGCCGAATAAAAACCTTACCGCCTTTTGTATTTGGTCCTTTTACGATCCCGTGGAATTCCTTTCGCGCACGGCACTCCCCTGATAAACCTTGCTCAGCGATAAAGCGTCCAGCGTGCAGCATTGGACATCAACTGTGTAATGGTAACATCCCTGACCAGTGCCTCGCCGAACGGCACGCCGGGAAGAAAACGAAGGCGGAAGCACAGCGGTGCGGAACCGAGTTTGCGCGGCACCTCCAGCGTGCACTCCAAGTCCAACTGCTGCCCATTCATCACATAGTCGGTTGGTTTCAAATTGATGATATCCGGTCCCCATCCGGCGGATTGATTAACGATCTGCACGGTAGCCGGCGTCCAGATCACCGTTCCCATATTGTTGAACCGGATTCGCGCATTTACTGTGCCGCCGCCCTGCGGCGTGTCCAAAAGACTGACCGACACGGCCTGCGAGTCATAGAGTGGAACCAAGCCCGACTTCCGGGCATCGCGCCGATATTGTCCCCACGGAATTACGCCGACACTGCCGAAATTGGCGCGATAAATGTTGATCCCGTTGGAAGTTCCGAGAACCAATTCGCACCTTCCGCAGCCGTCTATGTCGCCGATGGCCGGCGTGGTGAACATGCAATTGGGCATGTCGTCGAAGCCGTCTTCTTCATGGCCGTCAGCGCCGAAGACAAACAACTTGCCGTAGGAAATCACGCAGATTTCCATCTGTCCGTCGCCCTCGACATCGCCGATGACTGCGCCGACGGAGCGCGGGTTGCCCGGCCTAATGGTCGCGGGAAATCCGGGTAGGTTGATTCCGGTTGATCCCTTGATGACATGCAGTTTGTCGGTAAAATTCCGCACCACCACTTCGAGATCGGGATCGCCGTCGAGATTGGCCAGTGCGGGCGAAGCAAAGACCTCGGCGCCCGTGTCCACTTCCCAACGCAGCGTTGCGCTTTCGCCGTTCCAGCAATAGACGCGATTGTGTTTGTTGTCGGCCGGCGAGTAGTGGGGTTGCCCCGTGCCGTGGACAATTTCATACATCATGTCGAAGTCTACGTCGCCCATGACCACCGACGATTGCATGACTTCGGAGCAGTTGACGGTGGGAATGTGGTTTTCGCCGCTGGGCGTATAATACCAGTCCCAGCCTTCGGGGGCATAGGAAGCAGTAAAGAACTTGCCGCAGCCGGGCGGGCCATATTCCAGAAGCCCTGTGGGCCCGTGGAGCACAACAAGAATGCCGCCGTTCTGGGTTTGGTAGGGAATTTGATGGCCCGACGGAAAGTAATGGGCGTCGCTGGCAAACACCACTTCGTTGGCGCCGTCGTTGTCAATATCCGCCACACATGGCGTAGTCCAGATGGTGTCACCCGATTTGAAGCCCCATTCCTGATCATCCGTCGGGTCGTAGTTTAGAGACCAAAACAGGGTTCCGTTCACACGAAAGGCGTAACACAATTCATCCCACGACGTGGCCAGAATCTCCAGCGTGCCGTCGTTGTCCAAATCCACAAAGGTGGGCGATGCAATCGCGCCGTCGGTAATGCCGTCGGGGACATTGGCCGGACCGCCACGGTCAACTGTGAACCGGGCCCAGCCGCCGGACGTGGTGGGATTCTTGCCGGTGGAATCGAGGCGGAACATGAAGATGGCACCGGGCTTCGAGGCGTCGAATTCGTCGCGCGCCGAAAGAGCGACGGCCACTTCCTTGGCCCCGTCGCCGTCGGCATCAGCCACTGCCGGCGAACACTGGCACGGCGTCAAAACGCCTACAAATCCGGGAAACTGCCGGATGTTGAACTCCCACATCTTGTTGCCATAGCAGTCGAAGCCGTATATGTCGCCACCTTCGTCGCCAACCACAATTTCCAGTGTGGCCGGATTCCCGTCGAGGTCCACCAAAGTCGGCGAAGAGAATTTTACCCAATTTTTCGTGGGACAAGTCTTGATGAGGGAAAACTTTATGTGACTGTCGGCAAGCGCAAAAGAGGCTCCCAGCCATAACCCAAATACAAACAGCCGTAGGCAAATTTTCCGGTTTTTCCTTGGTTCTGCCCGACTCATGGTGTTTTCCAGTCCATTGGAAATACTGCCCATCCCCCTTTTAAAAAGAATATCTCCCTCGAGGCACCTTATTGTCAACCAAAAGCGCTCCTGTTTCGCCCTCAAGAACTATGATGTTTCTCGTATTGACGGACATACTGCGGCGGACCACAATCCCGCCCCGGAGTGGGCAAGGGGCGCTTGTGAACAGGCTCCGCGAGCATATTTTCAATCTGGGGAGGCAATCAAAAGCCTTTGGTGAGGCACTAGGTTGTCTTGAATCGGGTAACAACCTAAGTGTTGTCCGATTGCCCGGCTCCGCTTTCTCCGTTTTTCTTGCCCTGCTTTCACAATCGCTTCAGCGCCCCTTATGTTTAGTCACCTCGGTCAACGAACGCGCCGAGCAAATCAGGAATGATCTCGATTTTCTCGGGTTGCCCCATGTTTTCCACTTCCCCGAAGACGAAACGCTGCCCTATGAGCTAGAAGAGCCGGCGGTCGAAATTCTTGCCCGCCAAATTGAAACTCTTGGCTACCTGTCGGGTTGCTACGACCACCGCCACGCGCCACATGCCGGCATTGTGCTGGCACCTCTCGAATCGGTTCTGTCCAAAACAGTTCCGGCCGACCGGTTTCGTGCGCATGCGCTGCGGATTCGACAGGGGGATTCGGTTCCGACCGACGGACTTGCCCGCTCGCTGAGCGAAGCCGGCTATATTCGCGTGCCCATCGTCGAAAGCCACGGCGAGTTTGCGCTGCGCGGCGGCATCGTGGATGTCTATCCGCTGGATCAGGATTATCCTGTTCGGCTGGATTTTTTCGGCGAGCAGATTGAGTCCATTCGGCAATTCGATCCGGCCACGCAGCGCTCGTTGAAGCGGGAGCCGCTGAAGGAAGTCGTTTTGCTGCCGGCCGGAAAGAACCAGCTTGTCCGCCGGTGTCTCGAACATCGTGAAGCACTGGCGCCGTGGGCTTCACTGTTGCCGCCGGACACCGTATTTGTCCTCGACGAACCGGAGCGGTTTGCGGCGCGCGCGGCGGAATTCTGGAAATTGATTCAACGGCAGTATGCCGAGCAAACCGGCAAGTCGGACACCGCGGTGCCGGCGCCGGAAGAACTCTATGAACCGTTGGACTCCTTTCTGGCGCGGGTGCACGCGCGACCGCCGGTTGTTGAGCATCACGTTCTTGAAATCGGCGGCGGGGCTACCAGGGGCGAGGCGGATGAGCCGGCCCGCGCAGCGCAGAGCCTTCAGCGACCGGAGAGCAGTCGCCGGTCGGCGCGCGGGCGAACACTGCGGTCGGTGAATTTCCAAGCCGCCGCCTTCGATGCGGTTCCCCCCAACTTCGACACCTTTCTCGACATCATCCGCGAGCATCTCGCCCGTCGCTTCTTTGTTGTAATCGCCTGCGACAACGACGGCCAAGTGCAGCGGTTCGAGGAAATGCTGGGCGAGCGCCATGTCGAATGTGCGACGGTTTCGGCGAAAAGTCCGTGGCGGCCCGGTCGCTCAAACGCACCCGCACCGGTCGTGCTGACGGTCGGTCCGCTGCACGCCGGCTGTGTGTGGCCCGATGCCCGACTCCTGCTTTTGACCGACCGCGAGGTGTTTGGCCGGTACAAGCACCGCCACATGTTCCGGAAGATTTATCGCGGCACGCCGGTTGTCTCGGTCGCCGACATTGCGCGCAACGACTATGTTGTCCATGTGGATCACGGCATCGGCCGCTTTCTGGGTCTTCGCCGCCAGATGGTGGACGGCCGCATGACCGACCTGATCGAGATTCTCTATCAGGACGGCGACAAGTTGCTGGTGCCCGTCGAGAAAATTCAGTATGTGCAAAAATACTCGGCCGTCGAAGGAACGGTGCCCTCGCTGGACAAACTGGGCGGCAAGCGGTGGATCGCCCGCAAGCGCAAGTCGCAGGAGTCCATCGAGAAGATGGCCGAGGAACTGCTCGATCTGTATGCGCGCCGCGCCACCGTCAAAGCCCGACCGTGCGATGCCGACACGGTCTGGCAGACCGAGTTCGAGGCCTCGTTCCTCTATCAGGAAACGCCCGATCAGCTGAAAGCCATCGAAGACGTGAAGGACGACCTGCGCCGGCCGATCCCGATGGACCGGCTCGTATGCGGCGATGTCGGATACGGGAAAACGGAAGTGGCCATGCGCGCGGCCTTCAAGATGGTTCAGGAAGGCCGGCAGGTGGCCGTACTGGTGCCGACGACCATCCTTGCGCAGCAGCATTTCAACACGTTCCGCGAGCGTTTCGCCGACTACGACGTGCGGATCGAGATGCTCAGCCGGTTCCGCTCGGCGCGCGAGCAACGCGAAATTCTGCGCCGGCTTCGCCTCGGCGACGTCCAGATTATCATCGGCACGCACCGGCTGCTGAGCAAGGATGTCGAGTTCGCCGACCTCGGACTTTTGGTCGTGGACGAAGAGCACCGCTTCGGCGTTCGCGCCAAGGAAAAACTTAAGCAGATGCGCACGTCGGTCCACGTGCTGACGTTGACGGCAACGCCGATTCCCCGCACGCTGCACATGGCGCTGTCCGGTCTGCGCGACATGAGCGTCATCCACACACCGCCGGCCGACCGGCTGCCAATCCGCACGCACGTGATTCACTTCGAGCACGACCGCGTGCAAGAGGCGTTATTGCGGGAATTAAACCGCGGCGGACAGGTGTTTTTTGTCCACAATCGCGTGCAGAACATCGAGCTGGTGGCGCGGCGGCTGCGCGAAATCGTTCCCCACGCCCGGATTGCCATCGCCCACGGCCAGATGGACGAGCATACGCTCGAACGCATCATGCTCGACTTTGTCGCGGGGAAATACGATATTCTGGTCTCGACCACCATCATCGAGTCGGGGCTCGACATTCCCAACGTCAACACAATCTTGATCAACCGGGCCGACGCCTTGGGGCTGGCGCAGCTGTATCAATTGCGCGGGCGGGTGGGCCGCAGCGCCCGACAAGCCTACGCCTACCTGATTGTGCCGCACGGCGAGGCGATCACCGATGCGGCGGTTCGGCGTCTGGCGGCGATTCAGGAATTTGTCGAACTGGGCGCGGGGTTTCAGATTGCCCTGCGCGACATGGAGATTCGCGGAACCGGAAACCTTTTGGGGCGCGAACAACACGGGGCAATGGTCGCCATTGGGTTCGAACTGTATTGCGACCTCCTGCAAAAGGCCGTGCGAAAACTGAAAGGCGAGGCGGCGGAGGCCGAAATCGAGGCCGAGGTCAAATGGCCCATTGATGCTTATCTGCCCGAATCGTATATCCCGCTGGAGTCGCAGCGCGTGGGCTTCTACAAGCAGTTGGCCGGCGTGCGCACGCTGCGCGCCGTTGCCGACATCGAAGAAGAAATTCGCGACCGCTACGGCAAGCCGCCCGAGGCCGTCGAGGCCTTGATCGCTCTGGCCGCTATTCGCGTGGCCGCGAGCCTGTGCCGGATCGCGCGCGTTGCGGCCTCGCCGCAATCCATTCGGCTCGAAACGCCGGACGAGCCGCGCGATCTTCTCAGCCGCCTCGAACGGCTGCGCCACAACCGGCCCGCCCTTCAGTCGGTGCGGACGTGGAACGGTGCGGTCGAGATCGTGCTGAAACCGCCGGGCAGTCACCCTCTCTCGCGCGTGCACGAGGCACTGGCACTTCTGCGGCAACTGGTGGAAACGGGAACCTGACGAAAGGAAACGCCCGCCCGATGCGCTTTGAGTGGAAAAGATTGCCGGCCGGCTGCCTCGATCACGAGCGGATTTGGGGAATTGCGGCGGCTGGGTTTGGGATTATCGCGGCCATTGCCCCGCTCGATGCACTTCGCTTTTCCTGTCCCTTAAAGCAGTTGACCGGCTGGCCGTGTGTGACGTGCGGAATGACGCGGGCGGTCTTGGCGTGGCGCCGGCTCGACCTTGCCGCGGCATTTGGTGCGAACCCGCTGGTTGCGGCCCTCGCAGTTTTTGCAGTCTTTTATGCGGTGTATGCATGCACGGTTGCGCTGCTCAACACCCGCCGCTTGCGCATTTCCCTTACGCGCCGTTGGGAACCCAACGCGATTCGCGTTCTTGCCGTTGCCGCACTGCTTGCCAACTGGATCTACCTGATCACCGCCGGCCGATAACGATGCTGCGCAAACATCGGGGCTTGGACTCTGTCGGGGATCCTCTTGGAGCATCGCTGGGGATGCATGCAGCTCCCACTTCAGTGGGGGCTGGTCCCAGTCGCCCACTGCTGTGGGAACTACATGCATTCCCCGCGAAGGCCCTGAGGGCGAAGGAAACGTGCTTTCCGAACCGTCAAGGCTTTCTCCGGAATTCAGTTGGCACAGTCTTTAGGGCGTTGATTTTTTCTTTGCGGAGGTCTTTTTCCCCGCGCCCTTCTTGGCGCCGCCGGCGGGTTTGCCTTCCTTTTTCGCGGCCTTTTGGCTATCCGGAGCGGCGACGGCGGCGGCGGCCGCGCTTGTGCCATAAGCGCGGACGAATTCGACGCACATCTTCATTTCGGGCACGTTGTTGTCCCAGTTATACTCATACTCCATGGACATCACGCCGTCGAAGTTCTGGCGCCGCAGCTCATCGAGTATCCCCTTCATATTGGCCTGACCGGTGCCGAAAGGCACGTCGTGGGCCTTGGGGCCGAACTCGTTGAGGTCTTTGAGGTGCATGCTGATGATATGGCCTTCGAGCTTCTTGAGGCATTCGAGGGGCTTAAGACCGGACCGCATCCAGTGGCCGGTGTCGGCACAGGCGCCGATCATGGGGCTGCGCCCCTTGCAGCATTCCAGAATGTAGTCGGGATTCCAGTATTTGTAATTGGGATCGTTCTCGCGCTTGGGATGGTTGTGGATGGCAAACGGGATGCCGTATTCGTTGCAGAGTTTGTCAATCATCTCGAACGAGCCCTCGACGGGTTCGCCGGCGATGGTAAGGATGCCCATCTTCTTGGCGAACTCGAAGACCTTGCGGGTCTCCGCCTCGCTCTTGCCGATGCCGCCAATCGAGCCGATGGCCACAAGTTTGACGCCGGCCTGGTCGAGTTTCTTTTTGGCGGCCTCGATTAATTCCGGCGGGGAATCCCAACTCAGAACCGCGGGGTTATCGGGGCTAAACTTCTGCCCCGAATACATTTCCATGACGCGGCAGCCTGTCTCGCGCGTTTTGTCCACCGCCTCGACGAACGTAAAGCGGTTGAACGAATAGGCCTGGCAGCCAAGGACAAAACCGCCCACGCGATATTCGGCCGGAACCGACTTGGCGTAGTCCTGCTTTTGCGCCATGGCCGGCAGCGCCATAAGCGAGACAACAGCGACAATCCAACCGACAAACCGATACCCGTGTTTCATGTGCGCAACTCCTTTCGTGCGATGATTTTGATGTGCGAGCGACCGGCGCATTGCCCAGTCATCGCTTTCTGGTCTAAAAGGCCTTGCGCCGGAGTCAAGAAAAATACCGGCTTGCACGCCCCTATACCATCACGGTTCCTGAAAGAACCGGCGCATGGTTTGAAACACCTCGCTGCGGGGGGCGACGAGGATGTTGCGCGCGGGAAGCGACTGAAGAAACGCCCGTCCATAGCGCTTGACGGCCACGCGGCTGTCGAAAATCAGAACAGCGCCGCGGTCGGTCCTGTGGCGGATCAGCCGGCCGAAGCCTTGTTTGAATTTGATCACCGCCTGCGGCACGGTGTAGTGCGCGAACGCATCCACGCCCTGATTCTGGAGATGCTCCACGCGCGCCTGAATGATCGGGTCGGTCGGCACGCGAAAGGGCAGGCGTGTCAGAATGAGGCAGACCAGAGCCTCGCCCTTGACGTCCACGCCTTCCCAGAAGCTGGACGTGGCGAAGAGCACGGGGGCGCGTTCGCGGCGGAATTGTTGGAGCAGGATATGGCGGTTGGTTTCACCCTGTCGCAGCGGGGTAAAGCCGGCCTCGTTGAGACGGTCTTTGAGCGCATTATACAGGCGCCGCAGCAGGCTGTAGGAGGTGAACAGCACAAAGGCGCGGCCCCGGCTGATGGTTACCGCTTCGAGAATCAGCGACTCCAGTTCCCTCGCATATTCGGTGCTTTCCGGATCGGGAATATCGAGGGGCACCGCCACCAGTGCCTGCCGGTCGAAGTCGAACGGCGTGTCGAGAATGAATGTGCGGAGGCGCTGCGCGAGCGCCTCGAAGGCCTCGTCCGAGGCGCGATCGAGCTGGATTTCCGGCAGTTCCGACTCTTCGAGCATTGCCGATTGCCGGCTGCGCTCGTTGGCATTTGGTGACTTGGGCTTCTGCAGACCGAGCCGTTCGAGCAGATAATCGAACCTGCCCGCGGCGGTCAGCGTCGCCGAAGTCAAGACAATGGTCGGGCACTTCTCGAACAGCGCCTTTCGCAGGTCCGGCCCCACTTCAAGGGGCGCGGAACACAGCCGGACAATATGCTCCGTGCGGTTCTGCCGGATTTCGAGCCAGCGGCAGACTCCCCCGGTGTCGGTGAGGTAGCAGGCGAGGCTGGCGGCCAGTGTGAGAACGCGGTCGCGTGCAGCGGCGACCTCAATTTGCAGGTCGGCGGCCTGTTCGCCCAGCGGCTCGCAAAGGTCTTTGAGTTGTTCGGCAATCTTGTCGAGCGCCCCCGCCAGTTCGCCGAGGCTTGAGGCCAGTGAGTGAAGCGATTCGACAAGGACGCTGGTGTAGAAAAACGACTGTTCAATGTCCGGCGTGATGCGCAACGCGGTTTCCTCGTTGTCGTTCAGTGCGCTGCGGTTGAGGCATTCGAGAACACCGTCATAGATTGCCTCGCATTCGTGGTCCACGCGATGCCGAAGGTCGTTGAGGAGCGGGATGGCGGTATGGGTGACGGCGTCGGCCAGTTGGGCCAGTTCGGCTTGGTCGGTTTTCGAGTCGCAGGCGGCGAGTTTGCGCAACACGGTGGCGAGAATGCCGGCGGCAGGCCGGTTGGGCGCTGCGGAATAAATGCGGCCGAGCATCTGTCGCATGCCCCGGCGTGTGACGCGCAGGCCCAAGTATTCCGTGGCAACATCCTCGAGGTTGTGCGCTTCATCAAGAATGAGCCGCTGGAAAGGGGGCAGAATAGCTGCGGCCGTATAATTGCCGGTTTCGCGGCGGACCGCCAAATCGGCCATCAGGATATGGTGGTTGCAAATGACCAGTTGTGCACGGCTGGCGGCGCGGCGTGCCTGATAGAAAAAACATCGGACATAGTAGGGACATCGGGCGCGGATGCAGGTTTCGGCCTCGACCTTGATTGCATCCCACGCCTCTTCGGACGGCTGGGCGGCGAGGTCGGCGAGGCTGCCGTCTTGCGTGGCCAACGCCCATTCGATCAGTGCTTTCAGTTCCGTGCGGAACGGCTCAAATTCGGGCTGTGCGACCTCGCCCCGGACTGCATAGACGCGCCGAAGGCAGGCGTAGTTGTGCCGGCCCTTGACCAGCGCCGCGGTGAACTTGAGGCCGGAATGCCGCTGCACCTGCGGGATGTCTTTCTGCAGGAGCTGCTCCTGCAAGTTGATGGTGTTGGTCGAGATTACCACGCGCTGCTTGTTGGCCAGCGCCCAGCGGATGGACGGCAGAAGATAGGCCATGGACTTGCCGACGCCGGTGCCGGCCTCGATGACGGCGATGCGGTTGTGGTTGAACGCGTCGGCCACAGCCAGCGCCATTTCGACTTGCGGGGGACGATACTCAAAATCTTCGAGCGAACGGGAGAGGAAACCTTTGGGGCCGAGATCACGGCGGATTTGCTCAAGGTCCAACGGTTCCAGCGTTTGCGGACGGAAGGCGGAGACCACGACGCGAACGCGCGTGCAGTGGTTGTCCACGATATAGCAGCCGACGCCGGCATCGCCGAGGGTCGAGGCGACGGCCAAATCGGGGCCCGATGGTTCGAGGTCGCCCGACGGATGGTTGTGCAGCACAACGTCGCCGTATTGCGCCTGATGGATGATGGCGGGCACGGCGTTGTCGGTGCCGAAGGCAAAGGCCTCGACTTCGGCAATGCGGCCGGCCTCGTCGGGCTTGCCGACAAAAAACACCTCGCGCCCGCCATTGGCGGCGATGATGTCGGCGATTTGCCGCCGGCAGTCGTCGTGAATCAACGCGTCCAATTCAAATGCAGGGGCGGTTTTTGTCATGATCGGCGGAGATAAACGGGACGCAATCCAGAGTGGAAAGCAGCGAATCGAACGTCGGGAACACGATGGCGGAGGCATCGGGGATTGACAATCAAAAACCTCCGGCGGAACATCCTTTCTGTTTCGAGCCATGCAGGGAATCCGGCAGCGAGGTGGACATTTTTGGGCGACAATCTGGTTCAACTGGTGGATGTCCATCATGCCTATGCCGGCGATCAGGAAGGCGACAGTTGGGTATTGTGCGGGATAGACCTGACTGTGCGGGCGGGCGAATTTGTGGCCATTCATGGCCGGTCGGACACGGGCAAATCCACCCTGTTGCATATCCTCGGGGGGATTCTGGCACCGCGGCGCGGCCATGTGCTGATCGGCGGACGGGACCTGTTTCAGATGAGCGACCGGGCTCTGTCGCATTTTCGCAACCGGACGCTGGGCTTTATTTTTCAAAACTACTATCTTGCGCCGAGCCTGACGGCGCTGGAAAACGTCATGGTGCCGGCGCTGCTGTCGGGCGAGCCGGTGCATCGCGCGCGGCATCGGGCGCTGGATGCGCTCGAGCAAGTGGGGCTTGCGGCCAAAGCGAAGGCGTGTCCGGCCGACCTGTCGGGCGGCCAGATGCAGCGCGTGGCCATTGCGCGGGCGCTGGTCAATCGTCCGACGCTGCTTCTGGCCGACGAGCCAACGGGCAATTTGGATGAGCAGACCGGCGGCGCGATCATGGACTTGCTGGCTTCCTATCAGCGCGAGCGGGGCCTGACCATCCTGATGGCCACGCACGATCCGAGCGTCGAGCTGCACGCGACGTCCCAGTTATATTTGGTTGGCGGAAAGTTGCAGGCAGGGTCCGCGGTCGTGGAATCGGCGGCGAGTGGACGCGCGGCTCCAGAGAACTTTCATCCTTCGGCGGCACGACAAAAGGAAGCATGAAACCCGGGCATGTCATTTTCTTTTTGCGGCGGAACCTGAAGCGGCGGCGCGGCCGGACTCTGACGGCCATCGGCGCCGTGGCTGTCGCGGTTGCCGTCTTTCATCTGGCCGCTGCGCTGGCTCTGGTGCTGCGTTCGGATGTGCTGAACAAAGTGGAGCGGATTTTCCCCGAACGTTCGATGATCGTGCGGGCACGCGCCATTGAACTGGGGCCGCTGGCGTTTTCGCCGGCGCTGCTGACGGCACGCATCACGCCGGAGATTGCCCGCCGGTTGGCCGCCCTGCCCGGAGTCGAGTCGGTCTGGCCGCAGCTGCCGCTGAACATGCCTGCACTGGCCACCGGCAGTCTGGCCGGCTACGAAGGCAGCACGGATATTGTGGCCTACGGCGTGCCGCGCGAAATGGTCGCCGCCGATGTGGTCGGCAGGCGCGGTTTCACCTATTCCGACTCTCCGACCAGCCCCATGCCCGTCATTGTCTCCCGCTTTTTCGTGGACATGTTCAATCTCGGACTGGCCGAAGGCCAGGGCCTGCCCAAGCTGACGGATCAAGCGGTGATCGGGCGCCACTTTCAGCTGGTGCTCGGCGCCTCGCTTTTGGCCGTTGAGGTGCCGGCCGACCGCGTTCGGAAAATCGAGTGTGAGATCGTGGGCCTGACCGATAATCCATCGCTGCTGGGCCTGACGGCACCCATCGAGTATGTGCGCGAGTTTAACCGTTGGTATCAGGGCGAACAGGCGGTTGAGAATTATGCGCAGCTGCATCTGATGCTGCGTTCGATGGAGCACTACGACGCCGTGGCCAAGACGGTGGAGTCTTTGGGCCTGCAGGTGGTCGGCCAGCGGGAGACGGCGCGCCGGCTGCGGCTGGCAATCAACGGCGCGGCGCTGGTGCTGGTGGCGTTCGGCGCCGCGATCCTCGCACTGGCGGCAATTAACATCGTCAATACATTTGCGCTGATCATGCTCGAACGGCGCGGCGAGATCGGCTTGCTGCGTGCTGTGGGCGCAACGCGGATGGGCGCAATGGCGTTGCTGCTGGGCGAGTCGGTGGTCTTGGGCTTGTCGGGAGCGGCGGTCGGATCGGGCGCGGCGTGGGTCGCTGCGGCGGCGCTCAATCGGGCGCTGGCGCGCTGGCTGCCGCCGTTTTCGCTGGCACCCAATCGGTGGCTCGACGAGCGCGCGGGGTTGTTTTTCTTCTGTGTGGCCTTGGGACTGATCGGCAGTGCACTGGCCACGGCGCCGATGGTCTGGAAGGCCGTGCGGCGCTGGCCGGCCGATTTATTGAGAGAATAAAACACAGCGGGGTGTTGTCTTGTCCAGTTCGTCCACACCGTTCATAATGACCATTCCCCATCATCGAGGAGAACCCATCCATGCCCGAAGATTTCTATGAGCACATGGCTGACGAATATGCGCAGATGACCGACGAGCCGGCACGGTTGAGCCGCGAAGTTCCTTTTTTGCTTCGCGAAATCCGGCAGATCGAAGGCAAGGAAGTGCTCGACATCGGCTGCGGCACAGGAGCGCATGCGCGTGCGCTGGCCGCCGAGGGCCTTCGCGTGCTGGGCATTGATACCTCGCCGGCGATGATCGAAAAAGCCCAAGCCGCCCCCCGCGTCGAGGGCGCAACCTTTGAACTGGCCACCCTCGGCGATCTGGCCGCCCGTGCCACGCAGCGGTTCGACGCCATTTTGTGTCTGGGCAACACGCTGCCGCATCTGGTCACGGAGGACACCTCGCTGGCCAAGGTGTCACGCCAGATTGCGCCGCTGCTTCGCCGCGGCGGGATTGTCATCGGTCAGATTGTCAATGTTTCGTGGGTCGAGGCCGGTGGCGTGCGGCTGCAGCCTGTGCGTTCATGGACCGAGGCCGGACGGGAGGTGCTTCTGACGCGGCACTACATCAATACGGGCGGGAGCAATCTGCTGATGCTGGTCAGCCGCATGACGCGGCGTCCGGGCGAGACCACGTGGAAGGCGGAGACCTTCTATCAATATTTGCAGAAGATCATGCCGGTGGAAATTGAGCGCGCGTTCGAGAGCGGGCCGTGGGGCAACTACCGCGCCTACGGCGGCTGGGCGGGCGAACCGCTGACCGATGCCAGCCCGTCAGTTGTGTTTGTCACCAGCCGGCGATAGGGTTCATCCGCCGTGCGTTTCGGCCGGAAACCATCCCCGCGTCAAATTGCACACCTTGCACACCGACAGCATCACGGGCACTTCGACCAGCACGCCGACGACCGTGGCCAGCGCCGCGCCCGATTCGGGACCGAACAAGGCGATTGCCGTTGCCACCGCCAGCTCGAAGAAGTTGCTTGCGCCGATCAGCGCGCCCGGCGCGGCCACGTTGTGGCTGACGCGAAAGAGTTTCATCAACCCGTAGGTCAGCGACGAGTTGAAATACACCTGAATCAAAATCGGGATCGCAATCAGTACCACGTGAAAGAACCGTGTGGTGAGGTTTTCGGCCTGAAAGGCAAAGATGAAGACCAGCGTTGCCAGAAGCGCGATCACGGTAACGGGATGGAAAAACGGCAGGAATTGGTTTTCGAACCAGTCGCGTCCGTAGGCGCGTACCAGCAATGTCCGCGTGACCGCCCCTGCCGTCAGCGGGATCACGATAAAGAAGATCACGGCATAGAGCAGAACCATGAACGGAACCGTCAGTGCAGAAGCGCCGCTCACGAGAAATTTCACAATCGGTGCGAAGGCAAACAGCATGATTAGGTCATTGACCGAGACCTGCACGAGCGTATAGGCGGGGTCGCCGTCGGTCAGATAGCTCCAGACAAACACCATCGCCGTGCAAGGTGCGGCGGCGAGAATGATGACGCCCGCGATGTATTGGTCGGCCAGCTCCGGTCCGATCCACGGCAGAAAGATGTGCTTGAAAAACACCCAGCCGATCAGCGCCATGCTGAACGGCTTGACCAGCCAGTTGACCACCAGCGTGATGACCAGTCCGCGCGGCCGCTTGCGAATGCCCACGACCGACGCAAAGTCCACCTTGAGCATCATCGGATAGATCATCAGCCAGATCAACACGGCGATGGGGATGTTGATCTGGCTGCCGCCGGCGAATTCCATCGCGCGCAGCCGGTTGGTCAGGTCGGGCAGCGCCTTGCCGACCAGCACGCCGATGATCATGCACACGGCCACCCACAGCGTGAGATACCGTTCAAAGAGGTTGAGGCGCTTCTTTGGGCTTGGGACGCAAGGCTGGCTCATGGGGATTCGGTGCTCCTTTTCTCCGCGATTCCTTGAATCTTATGCGCAACAGGGCCCGGCGGGCTTTCGGGCACGGACTTCCAAACTCGTGATGAAATCCGACGGCTTGGCGCCCGGCGGAAGGTGGGCCATAATCTTCTGATACAGCGGATCCTGCCATTGGGTCATGGATTCGATGTAGTCGGCTTTGGGAGTGAGCACAATCTCCGTCAGCCCGGCAGCCTCGACCATGCGCCGCGTTTCTTCGACCAGCACCGCGCCGGCGATGCAGCCGATCAGCGCCACGACCATCTCGGTCACTTCCGGCGGAAGAGGCTTCAGCAAGGCAAGATCGGAGACGGCGACGCGGCCGCCGGGTTTCAACACGCGCGCGATCTCGCGCCAGACCTGCGGTTTGTCGGGCGACAGGTTGATGACGCAGTTGGAGATCACGACGTCCACGCTCGAATCGGCCACCGGCAAATGCTCGATTTCCCCGAGGCGGAACTCGACGTTGCTTAATCCTGTCCGCCGGGTATAGGCCGCGATGTTCTTTCGCGCCTTGGCGACCATCTCGGGCGTCATGTCCACGCCGATGATGCGGCCTTTGCGGCCGACCTTGGGTCCGGCAATGAAGCAATCAAATCCGCCGCCGCTGCCCAAATCGAGCACGACTTCGCCGGGCCGGAGCGAGGCCAGCGCCGTCGGATTGCCGCAGGACAATCCCATGTTGGCCCCTTCGGGCAACACGGCCAGGTCCTTTTGGCTATAGCCGATGGCCTCGGCCAGTTGCGCGGGCTGCGGCGCGCCGCAGCAGGACGACGCGCAGCACGACAAGCCGGCCTGCGCGATCTCGCCGTAGCCTTTGCGAACCGATTCGCGGACGGTCTCCGCGGACTGGATTTTCTTCTTCTTTGCCACCATTCTGAATGTATGAACCGAGGTTGAACCGCCGGCGGCTCGGCGGTGTTCCAGCCGTTATCCTTGCCAAATTGCGTCCGCCTACCCAACCTTTCTCCTCGCACACACGCGTAAAGCACCGGCGGGCCGCCGGCGGTCCAACCGCGGCAAGCGCCTCCCTTATCTTGCGATATAAATCAGATACAGACCGCCTAAAATCACCAAGGCGCCGCATACGCGCTTCAAAATCAGCGCGCCTTTTGATTGCTCATTCCAATTCAAGTAACGCTGGACCCACTCTGTGGACGTTCCCGCCAGCACAATCACCGAACAGTGTCCGAGGCCGTAGGCAAGCAGCAGAAGTATGCCGTAAAGCAATTGTGTGGCGGCCAACTTGAACGTCACGGCCAGCATCGGCGCCATGTAGGCGAAAGTGCACGGGCCGATGGCCACGCCAAAGATCAGGCCAAGCAAAAAGGCCGCCCACAGCCCCCTTCGTTTCATCCGCGCGGTGTCGGGACCCGACCAAGGCATCGGAAACACATCGAACAAATACAGTCCCACGGCAAAAAAGATCAGCGCCACAAAGTAATTGGCATAGGGACCCAGATCGCCCAGCATCCGGCCGGCGGCAGCCGTAATCGTCCCAATCATCGCGATCGTCATCAATATGCCGCCGGCAAACAGCGCAGAAAGCGAAAACGCCCGTCGCGTGGTCATTTGTCCCTGGGCGTCAATGAAACCGATGATCAGCGGAATACTGGCCAGATGGCACGGGCTGAGCAGAATGCTCAGGATGCCCCAGACAAACGAGGCGGCCAAAGCCACAACTGCAGTCCCTTCCATGGCGCGCGTTAATGCCGTGAAGAGTTGCTCCATCGCCTAATGCGCTCCTCTCGCGGCTGCCGTCACTTGTCCGCATCCTTCTGGAAGTCGAACCCCAGTTCTTTCCATTTGGCGAGAATATCCTCTTTGGCGATGAAGCCCTCGTGGCGCCACAGTTCCTTTCCCGACGCGTCGTAAAAAATCTGCGTGGGAATGAGACTGATATCGTAGAACCGGCTGGCCTCCGGGTGTTCAGTCAGATCTATTACGACGACATCCATCCGTCCCTCATATTCTTTCTTCAAGCCGTCCAGAATCGGCGCCATCATCTTGCAGGGAATGCACTTGCCGGCCCCGATGTCGAGCAGGCGGGGCAGTGTGGCGGGCGGGGGCGGAAACTCCGAGCGGGAAGCGGTTGCCCCACTGTCCGAGCGGCTCCGTTGTTGTGCTTGTTTGACAGCGACAACAAGACCCGCAGCCAAGATAATGGCTGCGACAGCAATTGCGGCTTTGGGTTTCATACGCGGCCTCTCCTTTGTCCCAACCCCGAAAAGCGCCTTGGCTTACTCGACGGCGGGATGCACATGGTTATGGGTTGCAGCAAGTCTGCTTCACTTTCCGCCCCTTGTTTCAAACTACACCATCCATCCGAAGATCATCCCTACGATGGTGGACATGACAACAGTCAACAAACAGAAAACCAAAGTCTTTCGGAACCCGACAATTCGGTAGATCACCAGCATGCTGGGCAGCGATAGCGCCGGTCCGGCGAGAAGCAACGCCAGCGCCGGCCCGCGTCCCATGCCCAACCGCAGCAACATCTCGGTTATGGGGATTTCGGTCAGTGTGGCAAAATACCAGATCATGCCGACGAACGAGGCGATGAAGTTGGCGGCCAGACTGTCGCCGCCCACCAGCGTCGCCACATACTTCTCCGGAATCAGCGCGCCGATGAAACCCGTCACAAACACGCCGCCGAACAGCAGCGGCACGATCATCTTGCCGAAGTCCCACGTCGCGTGGAGCCACTCCCTGACCTCGTCGCGCGTGAACCACGCGGCCAGCATGGCCAGCACGGCCAGCCCCATGGCGCCGGCCAGATACCACTTGATGCCGTGGATGGTCATGGTGAGGCTGGGCACGGGCGCGATCCCGGCGATGTCGGCGCGGGCGATGCGGCGGGTTTCGGTCGAGAGCGAACCGTCGGCAAGATACTCCTGAACGTCGAGGGCGTCGGTGGTCTTGTAGCGAACATTGGCGGTGACGGTGGAGCCGTCCTTCATGCGGATCGTCACGTCGTTGGTGTTATACCAGTCGCTGAAAACGAGAAAGAGGATCATGCAGAGGAAGTAAAGCGACGTCTGCCAAAGTCGGCGGCGCGGTCGTGGCGGTTCGGGCATTTGCATGGCCATGTCGAGCCGCACTTTTTCGCTGCGACGAAAAATAAATGCCATCAAAAGTCCGATGATAAATGCAAAGGAGATCGCCCCCACGGCGCGCGCCACGCCCAAGTCCCAACCCAGCACGCGCGCGGAGAGAAAAATCGCCATCACGTTGATTGCCGGCCCCGAATACAAAAAGGCACAGGCCGGCCCCAGTCCCGCGCCCATCGAGTAAATGCCCGCAAACATCGGCAGCACGCTGCACGAACAGACCGCGAGGATGATGCCGGAAACCGAGCCGACCGTATAGGCCAGCACGCGGGGTGAATTCGGTCCCAGATAGCGCAGAACCGATGCCTGCGAGAGAAACGTTGAGATCGCCCCTGCGATGAACATCGCCGGCACGACACATGCCAGTGTATGCTCGCGCGCATACCACTGGAGCAGACGAAACGCCTCGAGCACGGCGTTTGATACTTTGGGATTGCCCAGCGGCAAAAAGTAGGCGAGGAGAAAAATCCCCGCCAGCGCGGCAAATGTTTTCCACTCCCTTTTGTCCATGGCGCCCGCCCTGTCTATTCAGTCCATCTGGCCCATGCCGTCCGGCCACTATAGCGCCGACGTGATGGCCGATTGAATTTCGGCAGGCGAGGCGACCTTGCCGGACAGCACCACTTTTCCGTCAATCGCGAGCGCCGGGGTCATCATGACGCCGAATTTCATGATCTCGCGAATGTCGGTTACTTTCTCGACCGGATCATTCATGCCCAGAAGCCGAAGCGCCTCTTTTGCATTGGCCTCCAGCTGTTTGCATTTGGGACACCCGACGCCCAGAACTTGAATCTTCATTGTGCGGACCTCCTTGCTCTCTATACTATTGGCGGCCGTTGGACCGCCGGCGGCTCGCCGGTGTTCCAACCGCTATCCCTGCCAAATTGCATCCGCCAAACCCAACCTTTTTCTCACACGCACGTCTAAAGCACCGGCGAGCCGCCGGCGGTCCAACGTCTATTTGGCCAGCAGCGCTTTGTGCTCTCTTCGCACGCGCTCCACAACCATCTGCTCGATACACGACAGGAATCTTCGAACACACGGACAATTGAGGCGATAAAAGACCTTCAGGCCTTCCTTTCGATCGCTCACCAGACCGGCGGCACGAAGAACGGCAAGATGTTTCGAGATGGTCGTGCGGTCGCCGGCGCCTTCGACATGCTCGGCGATTTCGCAGACGCACCGCTCGCCCGCCGCTCCCAAATACTCGATCATTGCAAGACGTGTCGGGTGGGCCAAAGATTTGAGTACGTTGGCTTTCATGCGCAGCAGGCTTCGGGACATTTCAGTTCCTCCCTATGCAATTCAGCTGAGACTATGTGGCTATATATGCACATAATCAAGTATAATCTTTAATCTTTTTCGGCGCATGGAACTCATATTTCATCTTGCCGCACGCAGTGCACATTTTACTTCGACCTGTATTTTTTCACTTTTGCGGCGCATTTTCAGCCCGCTGAATGCACTATGCTCTCGGCGCCGGAATGGACAATATCAGCAGACCGAAGATGGGCAAACGGAAATGGGGATTCCAAACGCCGGGGTTTATACATTCAGCACGTGCAGCATCTCATCGTGCACGTAGCCGTTGGTGGCGAGGCATTGCTTCATGTCGGGATCAAACGGCCGCCCTGCGTAGTCGGTAACGCGGCCGCCGGCTTCCTCAACAATCAGCGCCCCCGGCGCCCAGTCCCACGGGTTGAGCGACTCTTCATAGTAGGCATCGAAAATGCCGGCGGCTACATAGCACAGATCAATGGCGGCCGAGCCCAGCCGCCGCAATCCGTGGGCTTTCATCATAACGGCACGCCACTGTGCCAGATAGCGGTCGGCGCGCTGGCGGCTGTCGTAGGGAAAGCCGGTGACCACCAGACTGCGCTGCAACGACGGGACGGTCGAGACGCGAATGGGGCGGCCGTTGAGTGTGGCGCCGCCGCCGCGCCGCGCAAAGAAGAACTCGCCCAGCTGCGGACAGGAGACACTGCCGAGAACCGTCCGTCCCTCGTGCACGACGCCGATGGAAATCGAGTAGTAGGCCAGTCCATGGGCGAAGTTTGTCGTTCCGTCGAGCGGGTCAATCACCCACTGGGTGGTGCTCGTGGAGCCGTGCGGGCGGCTTTCGCCCGATTCCTCGGCAAGAATTCCGTGGTCGGGAAACGCGCGGCGAATAATCGCCATGATCGCCGCTTCCGATTCGCGGTCGGCAACGGTAATCAGGTCGGCGTCGTTGCGGCCCTTGAATTCGATGGTGGTCAGGCGGCGAAAATGGCGGCGCAGAATCCGTCCGCCGGCGCGGTGCGCCTCGCGCGCGACCTGTTCGATCCGTTCAAAATCCAATGGCTCTTTTGCACACATGAGTGATTATGGCAGGCAAATAGGAAAGATGGAAAGGCCCGAAATAGATTGCGTTGTGTTTGGATGAAAAACTCAAAATGCCGGCTGCCCCACATCCGGTCGAGGCGTTCAATTCAACGGCGGCAGGTCTGTCGGTCCCATGAACGCCCAAGCAATGAGAACCAGCACAATCAGGACCGCCCCCTCGGAAATCAAAATCAGCCCGAGCCGGCGGTCTTGTGCCCGCGAGCTGCGGGAGAGCAAAGCGCCGATGCCGGCGGCAATGGCTCCGAGTATCATGACGAGGATAAACAGACCGGCGAAGCCGCTGGTCGGCCCGAGCTCGCGTCGAAACGACACAAGCAGAAACAGCAGGAAGAAGAAGGTGCCCACCGACACCGCAATGACGTCATACACTGTGTTGGAACGTTTGGGTGCTAGCATGGCATTTTCCCTCCGTTGGCCGGCGAGTCCGTCTGGGCAATAATTGCAATATTCGATTCCTCGGCCAGGGCAGTCACCGCTTCGCGATTAAGGAGGATGGTTTCGCCCGCCGAAATGGCCAGCGCCGACGCTTTGGCCTCGCTCATGGTCCGAATAGTCTGGATGCCAACCACCGGCAGATCGAAGCGGAAATCCTGGCGCGGGCGGCTGACTTTGATGACGACCGTACCGGGGCCGGCCAGCTCGCCTGCGCGGAGAATGGCCTTATCCGTCCCTTCGGCCCCCTCGACCGCCACCACCATGCCATCCTTGACAATCAAGCTCTGGCCGATGTCCAGCTCGGCGACTTTGCGGGCGAGCGGCCAGCCGAACTCGATGGCGCGCTTCTCGCGCTTCTGCAACGGACGGCGCGGCGTTAGAAGGCCTTCGGGCGGCATAAGCGGTTTGAGAAAGAGCGAGGAATCGAGCACATGAATGTTTTCGCTCTCCAATTCTTCAATCAACGCCCGGGCCAGCGACTGGGCCCGGCGGTCGCTCAGCCGCATCAACAGGCGGATGACGCGCGTTTCGGGAATTCCCAGATTGAACAGGGTCACATGTTCGATTTTGCCGGCGAGGGCTAGGTTCGACACGTTGTTCTTATGGCACAGCGCAATCAGGGTGTCCAACTGGCCCACGCCCAGCCAGTGGATTTCATCCACATGGTTGGCCAGTTCGGGCGAGGCAAAGCCCTGAATGGCGATGGCCATAACTTTGTAGCCGCTGGCGCGCGCGGCGTCGGCAAAGGTGATCGGAAACTCCCCGCTGCCGGCAATCAGGCCTATCTTTTCTCCTTCGGTCAAAGGCATGGTGTCCTCGAATTTACATGTTACGCTGGATGAGCGGTGTGCGCTACTTCTTCTTTTTTATCGGGCGGATAATGCCGCGCCGGGACTGTTCGAGAAACGCGGCGATCTGCTCCACATGGCGCGAACCTTTGAACTGCCGGCGCAGGTGCTCAATGGCCTCGGCGACCCGCAACGACCTGTCATACACAATTTCGTAGGCGCGTTCCAACTCGCGCATTTCCTCGCGTGTGAATCCGCGACGCCGCAATCCGACAACGTTCAAGCCTTGCGGCCGCACCGGATGGCCATCCACCAGCAGGAACGGCGGAACATCCATGGTCACCTTGCTGCCGGCACCAACCAAGGAATGTGCCCCAATGCGGCAGAACTGGTGAATGGCGGCCAGTCCGCCCAGAATCGCATAGTCTTCGACCACGACATGGCCGCCGATCTCGGCGGCGTTGGCAATGACGCAGTGGTCGCCGACCCGCGAGTTGTGGGCGAGGTGGCTGTAGGCCATAAACACGCTATGGTTGCCAACCACCGTTTTTTCGCCCGCGCCGGTTGCCCGGTTCAGCGTGGCGTACTCGCGGATGATATTTCCCTCCCCTATGACCAGATAGCTTTGTTCGCCCTTATACTTTAGGTCCTGCGAATCCGTGCCCACCGAGGCATGATGGTAAATGCGGTTGTGGGGGCCGATAATCGTATAATCGCCAATAACGCTAAAGGCCCCAATCCGCGTTTGCTCGCCAATGTGGACATGGCGGCCCACAATGGCATAGGGTTCGATTACCACGCCCGCCTCGACGCGCGCCGTCGGGTCTATCATGGCCGAGGGGTGGATTTGGGGCGTTTCCAGTGTGCGCCCTCGGATGTCTTTCTTCCGGCCCAGAGGATGTTTCTCCGTTCAGAATTCTTGTGTGCGGCGGGGATGCGTATTGCAGTCCATCACCGGGGTTGCCGCCGCGTGCGTGTCCTTGCGCGGAGGCGATTTCAGAGCATTGTGGTGTATTGCCTCAGCCCGCCCGGCGTTTTCCCCCAACGCCGTTCAATTGAGAACTCCTACTTCTCGCGCCGCGCCAAGGCAAACATTATTTCCGCTTCGGCTACAATCACGTCGCCCACGCGCGCTTTCGCCTCGACCCGCGGCGCAATCGAACGCACCGAGTCGCTGATTACTTCCAGTCGCAACTGATCCCCCGGTCGAACCGGCTTGCGGAACCGTGCATTGCGCACACTGGCCAGCAAATAGAGCAAACCTGTCTCGTCCGGCCGCGACAGACCAATCAGCAGCCCGCCCGTTTGCGCCATGGCCTCGACGATCAACACGCCCGGCATGACCGGCTCGCCCGGAAAATGCCCCTGAAAAAACGGCTCGTTGATCGTAACATTCTTGATCGCAACCAAACGCTTTCCGGCTTCCCACTCCACAACACGGTCCACCAACAGGAACGGATAACGGTGGGGCAGCTGTTTCATCACGCCCAGAATATCCACCACTTGGGGCATTTCCAATTCATTCATGGCGCAAAGGCCTCCTTGTTTTGAGTCCGCATGTCGGGACTGCTCATGACCTGTTTCTCGCACGGAGTGCGAGGACTGTTTTCGACGGCGACAAGGGCGTTTTGCAATTCCCGCAGAAACTGGAAATGCCACAAATGGCCCGCGCGCCAAGCCGTCAGGTGCGCCCGAATCGGCCGGCCCAGCAGGCACAAGTCGCCCAGCAAATCTATCGCCTTGTGGCGCACACACTCATCGGGGAACCGCAACGGGCCATTGAGCAAGCGGTCGCCGTCTATGACAATTGCGCAGTCGAGGCTGCCGCCCTTGATCAGCCCTTGTTCCAAGAGCGGCTGCACATCCTGCCACAAGCAGAACGTGCGGGCGGGCGACAATTCCCGCAAAAACGACTCGCCTGTAATTTCATAGTGGCCCGATTGTTTGGGAATGGCCGCGCTGTCGAAATCCAGAAAATACGTGATCCGAAGGGTGTGCGACGGGAAGGCCGCCATCTGCACCGGATAGCGGTTGAACACCACCGGCTCATGGATCGTCATGGGCTGGCGGGCCCGGTTCTGGGCTACGACGCCCACCTGCTGGATCCCGTGCGCAAGCGATTGCGCACTGCCGTCAAAAAACGGCATCTCCTCGGCATTGACCTCGAACACGGCGTTGTCAACGCCGAGAGCCAGACAGCAGGCCAGCAAGTGCTCGACCGTAGCCACCGAGACCGTCCGCCCGAGTCCGAGGGTTGTCCGGCGGGCCAATTGATCCGCCAGAACATAGTCCAGCGTCGCCGGGATCTCGGGAGCGCCCGGCAGGTCCACACGCCGAAACCGAAGCCCGGTATCCGGCTCGGACGGCAGGAGACGCAACCGCGCCGGCTGGCCCGAATGAACGCCAACTCCGCTGAGAACAACCTCTCCGCCCAATGTATGCTGATATGGCGACTCGAAAGCCAAGGGATTTACCTTCCATTGGTCGGCAGGGCATATGCGCCCTGCACCCCCTATTCCTGCATGCAAGTCGCAGGGCATTCTACCTCGCACGCAAACAAATCAGAAGACATCTTGAATCCAAATCCAATGGTCAACCACAAAGAACGGACATGCGTCCGCGCGGATATTTCGATGGAGCGCAGCAGGAGGTCGCACACGGTCTCGGTCGTGCGTTATTTCGCAGCCGGAGGTGAGGCCGGTCTTGCCGGCAGCGAGGGTGGAATTACCAGCGGTGCAGCAGTGGAAGGTAGGACGGGCGGCGCCGAGCCGATCCGGCCCGAGATAGCCGGCTCCAGTTCTTCGGGCGCCACGGGTTCGCTCTCGAAAAACCCCTCAGGATCGCGATACGTACGATACTTTTTTTCGAGTTCTTTGATCAGACCTTCGCGCACCTGATTGAAAAAGGTATGTTCGACATCGAGGCGCGCTTCTTCAAGCGTCTTGCGGCGGCCGGGCTGCTCTTCGAGGATTTCAAAAATATGGAAGCCGGCCGGCGATTGCAGCACCTCGCTGATCTGGCCGACCTTCAATGCATACTGCGGCTCGCGCCCCGGCGTTACTCCCGCCAACCGAAACACCACGTCATAGATAAACTTTTCTTTTTCTGTAATGGCTTCGCCCACGGCCAGCCACCCCAAGTCTCGATACACCAAATTCGGCATTGAGTAATCCGGCTGGGCATAGCTGTCCATCTTGACGCCAAACCAAGCCAGCCGGCGCCGGATGCTGTTCATTTTTTTCTGAATGTCGCGCAACTGCTCGGGCGTCTCGGTGCCGGTCAACGTCCAGCATAGGTGACGTGCATGGCGGCGCGGGGGGAACCAGAACATTCCCGGATTGCGATTGTAAGCCTCGGCCAGCATGGCATCGGTGATTCGCTCGCGGATGACTTGGCGAACCAGCTTGTCACCCAGAATGGCGTCGGTCAGCATGGCGGCGACCTTTTTTTCATCCACGCCCAGAAGCCGGATGCGCTCGGACAGCGGAATGCGCAGGCCGCTGTCGAGCGCGGTGCCCTGAATGTAGAGGTTCATTTCCTCCTGAGTCACCGTGATGCCGCGCGCCCGCGCTTCGGTGGCCAGAAGGGTGGCATCCACCCAATCGTTGTAAATCTGCCGGCCGTAGGCCCGACGGTAGCGTTCCACGACATCCTTCGGGCCGCTGAGCGTGCGGCTTTTGATCAGAGCAATTTGATCCTCGACGTCTTTGAGAGTGAGTTGTTCCTTGCCGACTGCGGCGACAATGATTTTTTCGGGCGGACGCGGCCCGCGAACCCGCAGCGGCAGCGGGGAGGTGGACGCGGCCGTCGAGCGCGGCGCGGCTGACGTGCGGACGGCGGCAGTCGTGGTCGTGGCTTGCGCGGCCGCGCGCGCCACCGGCGTTGCCCGAAGCGATGGTGCCGTGAGCGTCAGCGTCGTCGGTTGGGTTCGCCCGCGCCACAGACTGCCGCGGATCACACGGATGGGCGTTCGAGTTGGCCGCGCCGGCGAAACGCCTGTCGTGCGCGGCGATGCGGGTGTTTCCCGCGGCGCTTGAACCCTGCTCGCGGGGGTGGGCGATGGGCGAACGGGTATTTGACCAACTGCGGGGAAAAGAACGGTTCCCCAAAGTATGCCGATCAGGAAAACTTTTGCTTTCATTCCAAAAACAACCTCCAGAGTCAGAAAGCCGCCTGCTTGCGGCTTTCATGAAAATCCCTACGTTCCTTGCGGCTCTCATTCAACCTAGAAAATGCGTCAAACATTGCCCGCAATAATCCAAGTTCTAACTGGAGGCCGATGCCGTTTTCCCTTGCCCCGTCCCAGCATGTTGCACCAGCATCTCTATGGTGGGGAAGGGGCGATGGCTTCTGCGGACGGATGCGCCGCAGCCGTTGCTGTCGGATTCACGAGAGCGGGCTTTTCCATGTAAATGACAGCATTCTGCTTTTCTCCCGCCGAGCATGGAGGATTCGGCGGGCGGGAAATAATGTACGTTTCATGGAGGTGGATCATGGCGCGCAGGAACAAGAATCTTCTTCGAGGGCGCGGAGTCTGTTTTCAGGATTCGACCGCCCCAGCAAAACACGCCGCGACTACGAAGAGGACCCATTGCAATCGGCGGGCATTCGTTCGCTCCGGCGTTGGTGCGGCAGGTCTGCTTATTCTAACGCCTTCGTTAGGCGTGGCCCGTTCGGAATTGCCTGGTCTTCGCGGCCCCGCCATCGGTGTCCCGCGCGGCATGCGCGGCAAGGAAGGCCGAGTGGTCTGGCAGCACGACCCGCAAGCCGTCAAATGGACGGGTAGCGGCTACTGGTGGGAGGACGCCAACACTGATCAAGCGCGGGTTGAACAGATGCTCTCGCTCGGTTTGCGCAACTTGACTGATGCGGGCACGGACACCGCCGCATGGAATGCGCTCTTTCGCCACTTCAACCGCGGTGCTGCAGGCTATACGCCCGGCGAGTCCATCGCCATCAAGATCAATCTCAACAATGCCCACGACCCCAATGACAATCAGCCGGACGCCACACAACACTTGGTGTTGGCACTTCTGAAAAGCCTGATTTTAGAGGCGGGAATTCCCGGAGCCTCTCTGGTTGTCTATGATGCAACCTATGCCAGCATCAACCGCGGCCGGATACCGGACCGCATTTTTAACTACTGCCGCGCCCCCGGAGGCCAGTTCCTCAACGTCGTCTGGGTGGACAGTTACGGCGGCAATGGCAGAACCGCCAAGGTGCTCACCGGCAATGTTCTCACGTATGCCGTCAGCAACTCCTGCGGGGCTCAGATTCCAACGGTCGTCAAAGACGCCAAATACCTGATCAATGTTCCCTTGCTGAAAGGACACGCCACTGCCGGCGTGACGCTCTGTGCCAAAAACCACTATGGCACGATCAACACCGGCAAGGACCATACGTATATAGACCCGTTGAATACGTCCGTGGGCAATCTTCCGAGATACAATCCGCTGGTGGATATCATGGGGAGTCCGGAAATCGGCGGCAAGACGCTTTTATACCTGATGGACGGTCTGTATGGGGCAATGTCCCTGGATACGACGCCCGTGCGCTGGACTTCTGCTCCCTTTGGCAACCACTATACAGCCAGCCTGTTGCTTTCCCTCGACCCCGTTGCCATAGATACGGTCGCCTACGACCTTCTCGTTGCTGCTTATAATGATCCCAATCAAACCGGCAAGGCCACTTCTGTGGCGAATCGGCTGCCCAATGCCGACAACTACCTGCACGAGGCCGCACAGGCTGACAATCCACCGTCGGGGATCGTTTATAGTCACGGCGGCACCCGCTTCCAGAGTCTCGGCGTCCATGAGCATGCCGACTTTTCCGCCCCGACCATCGGCCAGCGCTACCAGACGATTTCGCTGCGGTATAACGCATCGCCCGTCAATCTGCGCGCGACTTCTTGGACCGCCTATTCCTAACCCGCATTTCTCGCAACAACGCGGGCGGCCATGCAGAAAACCTTGCCGGAGCAAGCGGGTTTTGGGCTTTTGTTGATGTTGCAGATACTGCAGGCTTTCGAGCCGCTTGCAGAAGCTGGCCCTCTGGAGGGAGCGGCCGGAGAGGCTCCTATTTGGATTGCGCGCAGCCACGCTCCCACGTTGCTTTCATCGCCGGTCGTGTGGTGAGACGTTCTTGCTGCCGGAAACGGGAACATTCGGCCGGTAAAATGTCGTGACGAACCAAAGCGGCAGCATGGCTGCCGCAGTCCAAAGAGGCAGATGAACCACGCCCCACGTGGGGGCATCGCCCGCGGCGCCCCAACGCCGCGATGCACCTTTTCTGATTGCATGATGGGGCAGGTGGGGCTTATTCTTGATTTCTTGGAGTGGGTCGGGCAGTCGCCGCGAACCGGCGTCCTTTTTGGCGCGCTTCGCGGAGGAAAGTCCGAACACCGCAGGGCAGGGTGCTTCCCAACCGGAAGGCGGGGCGACCCGACGGAAAGTGCAACAGAGAACAGTCCGCCGGTGTATGCCGGCAAGGGTGAAACGGTGCGGCAAGAGCGCACCGGCGTCGTGGCGACACGACGGCCTGGCAAACCCCACCCGGTGCAAGGCCAAATAGGGGGAAAGCGGCGGCCCGTCGCGCGAGATGCGGGCGGTGGGGACGTGTCCCCGACCGCCGTGTCTCTGAATCCCCGGGTAGGCTGCTTGAGGCCGGCGGCAACGCCGGTCCCAGAGGAATGACTGCCGCCGGCGGCCGCGCGCCGCCGGTACAGAATTCGGCTTACAGACCCACTCCATTATACTTTGGCTCGCTCTGGGGATTCCGCAGGCAGGATTTTGGATTTCAGAGGCAAGAACGGAAAGTGATTCTGAACTGCGCAGAGGCTTCCTCGGAATAAAGGGATGAAAAACGGTGTAAAACAACTTTGCGCGCGACTGTTCCGCCGACCCGCCCGCCGGTTTCGCTATGATCTTTCATCCCCCGGACGCACGCTCCTTGTCCGCATGGACATCATCAATCGCTGCAATCTCCGGTGCTTCATGTGTCCCTATTCGGCGGCGGCCGAGTCCGGTGCACCGCCACAGATCATGCCGCCTGCTCTCTTCGAGCGCATCGCCGCCCAAGTCTTTCCCCATGCATATCACTTGGCGCTTTCCTGCGCCTACGAGCCACTGATGCATCCGGAATTCGAGGGACTCCTTGAGATTGCCGCGCGCCATGAAGTGCCGGAATGGGGGATTGTAACCAACGGCGTGCTCTTGAGCGAGAAGGTCTCTGCCGCATTGATTCGCCATCGCATGGTTGTGCTCAGCGTTTCGCTCGACGGTGCCACGCGGCAGACCTACCGCGACATTCGCGGCGCGGACCTCTTCGACCGCGTGCTGTCCAACGTCCGCACCCTGCAGGCCATGAAACGCCGTGCCGGAAGCGACCTGCCGCACCTGTTTATCAACTTTGTCCTGATGAAGCGAAACGTCGGCGAGATTGTGCCTTTTCTGGAATTGTGCCGCGAATTGGGCGCTGAGGACGTAACCTTTGTCCACGTCATGCCACGGTCGCGCGACAATCCCGATTCGCTGCTTCTTGCGCCGGAACTTTACGCCGCCGCTTACGAAGACGCCCGGCGTGCCATCGTTGACAGCCCCATGCGCGTGTTGCTGCCCGCGCCGTTCACGCCCGAAGAACTGGCCGCCGACGCCGGTGTCCCGCGCGAGCGCCGGTTGCAGCAAAGCCGAAGCAGCGATTTGGCGGGCACCGGTGCGCGCGTAACCTCGCAGCGTGTCGAGCCCGCCGGCGAAAACATCTACTGCGCCTCCCCGTGGATGATGCTGTTCATCTCGCCCAACGGTGACGTGCATCCGTGCAGCCATCGCCAGAACGACCCGCCCTTCGGCAATCTCTCCGCGTCCCCCTTCGAGGAGATTTGGAACAGCCCCGCCTATCTGGACCTTCGCCGCCGCCTCTATTATCACGACCTTGCAGGGCGCTGCCGGACGTGCGAAGCCCAGACGCCGAACAGCGAGCCAATGGTTCGCCGCCCCATTCGTCTGCTGTGATCTCCGCCGCATATTGACAGGGCCAAGGATTGGCCCGCATTTTTCACAACGACTTCAGTCGTAGATTTTGTTCAGCCGGCCGCTCCCACCGGCGGTCCAATTGCGGTGGCGGGGTGCTATTCAATTGTCCGTCCGGCGGAGCCAAAACGATGCCGCTTGCCTGTTTGCTGTCTATCTTCCTCTCACGCTACCTGTTTTTTCTTCCGGGCTTTATCTTTTTTTTCAGGCCTCGTCACATTGCGAGCGGTCACGCGCGAATTCCAAGCCCGTAGGGTCTCATGCAGTTTGTCCCGCGTGGCTGCGTGGGCCGCGTCAGCAACGAGATCATTCATCTCGTAGGGATCGGCTTCGAGATCGAAGAGGTTTTTGGGAGCGAGCGAAGGCCGCTCGCAGACCAGCTTGTAGCGGCCCTGTCGGACCATGCACCAATTGTTCATTTCCGAAAAGATCGGCCGATCCGCGACGGGCAGTTGTCTGCTGCGTGTCAGTGGCGAAAAATCAAGCCCCGCGGCCGTGCGTTTGGGCGGCAGGCCGGCGTAGGCCAAACAAGTCGGCAGAAAGTCCACACTCGAAATCAACCGGTCGCAGACCTGTCCGCGCACGCCCAGTGGATCGCGCACAATGCCGGGAATCCGTGTGGATTCTTCCCACGGCAGGCTTTTGTTCTTGGCGCCATGGCTGCCCTGCATGTCGCCGTGATCGGAGGTGAAGATGACCACGGTATTGTCGCGCAGGCCCAGACGGTCCAACGCCGCCATCAATCGGCCGATGTTGGCGTCCAATTGGGTCACCATGGCATAGTAAAGGCGCAGATAGAGGTCGAGATTGTTGCCGTATTTTTGAAAGATCGGGTCTTTTTCCGGCGGCGTGGGTGCGGGCGGACTGGCCGTCGGCGTGTAGGGATCAATGTCACGGCAGTTGGGCCGACGTGTGATCTTGGTGTCGCGATACATCGCCTCGAATTCGGGGCTCGGTTGCAGTGGATAGTGCGGGTTCTGATAGGACACCATCAGCAGAAAGGGCTTTCCGGCCAGCCGCTCCAAACGCGAGATCGCAAGGTCGGTCGTCACGTCCGTGCGATGCTTGTGGAAGACGTGCTCCCTGCCTTCCTCGTCGTAGAAACAGACATTGTTGATGAAATCGTTGTAGCATTGATAGCCGATGAACTCCTGAAATCCCCCGCGCAGCTGCGGCGGCACAGCCTTGTTGCCTGCTCCGCCCAAATGCCACTTTCCGATATAGCTGGTGCGATAGCCGCCGGCATTGAAGCAGTCGGCAATGGTGGGTTCGCCCGCCGGAAGCGGCATGGCGTTGGTCAGAATACCGGTCTGCGAGCCATAAAGGCCGGTAAGCAGTGCGGCGCGAAACGGTGTGCAGACGGGCGCGCACGAATAGGTGTTGCGCAAGAGCGTTCCTTCGGCGGCCAGCCGGTCCAGATTGGGAGTTCGGATTTCCGGATTGCCCATGCAACCCATGGCAAAGGCATGCATCTGGTCGGCGAACAGGAAAAGCACGTTCAGTGGCTTGTCGGATTTGCCACTCTGGGTTGCCCCAAACGCCGTGCCGATAGACGGCCATGTCAGGGCAGCGGTTCCCGCGGTCAAGTCCCGCAGAAAATTTCGACGATCAACGGAGCGATTCATCCCGCTCTCCTTTCCGCGCATTGCCTGTGCATTTCGCGGCGTTGCCTTGATCTGCGCTACATTTGGGATTTCATGCGCCCAAAAGGTCAAATGCAAGTCCTATCGCGGCGGGCGGTTGCGAATGCGTTGGCGAAATCGCTTGCCACGACCGGCCGCAGCGGCCTACAGTCGCGCCGATGGAAGGAAGGACGGCGCAGATGAGCCGGCTGTTGCAGCGTTTGGGAATTATTGTATGCATGGGCGCGGTTGCCGCAGTCTTTGGCGACCTCATTACGCTGGATTCCGGCAAGACCATCGAGGGAACGATCGTCGCCGAGAGCGAATTGGCTCTGCAGGTGCGCGTCGGCGGGGCAACCGTGACGGTCCCGCGAAGCAAGATCGTTTCGATCAGCAAGACGAGTGCCGCCACGACTCCGGCCACGGCAACGATTTCCATCGAGCGGCTGCAAGGCCTCGAATTAAAGGGCGACTGGCCGGCTCTTTACGAGGCGGCCACGGCGATTCTCGCCGTCGAGACCAGCCATCCCATTGCGCTCGACAAACAGAAGGCGGCGGCCCTGAAAATCCGCGAGTCGCTCGGAATGGCGCAGATCACCGAGCTGGTTCGCGGGCGCAAATTTGACGACGCCATCACGACGCTGACCGAGCGCATTCGGCTAAGCGGGTTGTCCTCGCGGCCTGCCGGTGCGGTGGGCCGGCGCGCACTGGCCGAACTGTATCTCGGACGCGCTGAATACCGCCTGCGCCAGTCGGGTGAAGCGCACGGCCCGCTGGCCGATGCGCGCAAGGCCCGCGAACTCGATCCTACAACGCCGGGGGTTGACTATCTCGAAGGCATGGCGCAGATGCGGCTGCGCAATCTGGACTTGGCCGCCGGCTTGCTCGAACGCGCCCTGCGCGCCGAACCGCACAACTTTGGCGTGCTGATGCAACTCATGCAGTGCTATCGGGCCAAGGGCGACCACGGGCGCGTGGCCATGCTCTATGAGGCAGCTCCGAAGGATGCCGATGCGGCCGCCGAGCGCTGGCCGGAAGTGCGCGAAGCATTAGCCGATGCCTTTTTGCAGATCGCCGCCCGTCTGGCGCGCGAGAGCAAACGCGCTGAGGCCGGCGCCGTCTATGAAAAGTATTTGAAATTCGCCGACCCAACCCCCAGTGTGCTCCGCGACGCCGCAGCGTTCTACGAGCAGATCGGCGACCGCGAGCGCGCACGGGCATTGCGCACCCAAAAAACCGTTGCGCCGACGGCGGGCAACCGCCCTCCGGCGTCCGGACGGCAATAATGCCGGTGCCTTGCTGAAAAAGACCATACCGGGTTTCAGCCCGACTTCACCCTCGCCGAATTTCTTCAGATTAGGGGAGCCAAAAGCCGATGAACGAAGAGACCGACAAATCCGATTCCGCGGCCGCAGGCGAAGATGCCTCGCCGCCCCATCCCACCTTTAGACACTTGGTCGAAACCTTTGCCGTACCCGCGCTTATATGGACCGGCCACTTGCTCAATCCGGTTAGCGAAAAGGCTGAGCCGAATCTCAAACTCGCCCAGTATCAAATCGGCATACTCGAACTTCTGGAGGCTAAAACCAAAGGCAACCTCACGGCTGACGAAAAAGACTATCTCGACGAAATGCTCCACGCCGTTCGGATGGCCTACCTTCATGCCTGCAATCTGAAAAGAGATACGGGCAAGACCACTTCCCCGCCGACGACGGAGCCGACCGTGTCATGATCGCCGTCCTCCAGCGTGTGAAATGGGCGCGCGTCGAAGTTGCCGGACGCCTTGTCGGTGAAATCGGGCCGGGCTTGCTCGCGCTGGTCGGCGTGGCGGCCGCCGACGACGAGCAGCATGCACTGGCCTTGGCCGACAAAACCGTCCACCTGCGGATTTTCCCCGACGCCCAGCACCACATGAACCGCTCGCTGCTCGATGTGGGCGGGGCAATTCTGGCGGTCTCGCAATTCACACTCTTGGCCGATTGCCGCAAGGGCCGGCGGCCCAGTTTTACCGACGCCGCGCCGCCCGAACGCGCCAACGCCCTGTTCGAGCGCTACGTGGCCCGCCTTCGCGAGCACAATCTGCCTGTAGCCACGGGCCAGTTTCAGGCCATGATGGACGTCTCGCTGTGCAACGATGGCCCCGTAACCCTTGTGCTCGACAGCCGCCACTGGGTGAAATAAGAGGGCCACGTTAGACAAGGCTTTGGAGTGCGGCAGCATGGCTGCCGCTTTTATAAGCGTCCGTTGTGAAAAGAAACGTTCGTTTTCCCGGAAAAGGCCCCATTTGGCTGGTTTAGGGCCGTCGGAGAGCAAAGCGGCAGCATGGCTGCCGCACTCCAAGGGCCCGTGGTAAACACATACTCCCGATTTCGGGAGTAGCACCCCGGGCACTCTTGCGGTATTAACGCGATTGCCTTCTCGCGCGACGGCTCCAAAATCCTGACGGGCAGCGATGACAACACTGTCAGACTGTGGAACGCCAACACGGGCGCATGGATTCGCACCTTTGCGGGCTTTCCCTCCTCGATTGCCTTTGTGGCCTTTTCCTTCGATGCCGAGTCAATTGTGGTTGCAAGCGACCGCCAGACAATCTTTTGGAATGCCTCGATCAGCACTTTGTTGCGAAGCCGCGTCGGCCACACCGGCGCACTCACGGGCGCCGCGCTGTCCACCAATGGCAGCCGCTTGGTCACCGGAGCCGAAGACGGTGCCGCCGATGAGGAGCCGCCAGGAACGCATCTTGTGGCCACGCCAAAATCCGCAAGATTGCGCATCTACGGCCCCGCCTCAGCCGCCCTGCCGTGGAACCGGATGGAGTAGTTCGACCACCGATACAATTCCCCGCATCAAACCCACCATTTGGCGCGGGCGGCTTCGAACTGGCGAAGGCGCCGGCGGCTGATTCGGAGGGGGCGATGGAGCGTCGGTTCCTCACGACAAAACTGCCGAAGGCGGCGAAGCAGTCGGGTGCGGTTGAGATTCTTTCCGAAAACCTCACGGTAAAGCGCGGCAATCTCGCCGCCGGTTACGCGCTTTCGGAAAAACTTCAGCGCAAACGACGGCCGCTCCAGCTCGCGCCGCAGGCGCTCCATCACGCGCGCAAACACGTCTTTGTGATCGAAGGCCAGAGGGGGAAGCTCGGCGACGGGAAACCAGCCGGCTGCGGCCGCGTCGTCATCGGCGCGGGGCGTCTGTGCGCCCGCCACCAGTATGCCGAAATAGGCAATGGAAACGACGTGGCATCGCGGGTCCCTGTCGGGCCGTCCAAAGGCGCCGAACTGCCACATTTCGGGAAGATCGAGTCCGGCCTCTTCGCGCAACTCGCGCCGCACGGCCACGTCGGGGTCTTCGCCATCGTCCACAAATCCGCCCGGAAAAGTCCACCAGCCGCGAAAGGGATGATTTTTTCGCTGGATGAGAAGAACACGAAGGCGACCGGCGTCGAAAGTGAATACCACGGCGTCGGCAGCCAGCGAAGGATGCGCCCAGCGGTTGGGGTTGTAATTACGGATGTATTCGGCCTCGGATATTTCCTGCTCAGACATAGGTGGTTTTCCTTTCAGAGGTTACGGATTGAGAGCCCGTAATTGGGGCTTGTGGTTATCGGTTGAAAAACCTGTGGAAAACTGCCTAACGAAAACAAAATGAAGCATTTTTTCGGCATTCTGTCCATAAAAGAATGTTAAAGCAACATCATCCATAAATCATGTTATTCTAACAAATGGCATGGCGACAAAAATTCTACCAATCTGATTTTATTGAACTTATTTTAGACTGGATATTTCCGTTTATCCTTACAAAAAGCCCCTAACCAGTCTGCCGTGCGCAAAACATTTGCAATCATCCGTTTTGTGAAAAAGCCGTCAGTCGGCTGTGGAAAACCCTGTGGATAAGATGACGCCAATGGGCCTTGCTCTTTCAAATAGCGATAGCAAGTCTTGGAGGTGCGTGGTTCCATACACTGAACCCATCGCGTCCCAACCGTATTCAAGTTTGGTTCGGACGCCATAGAAGGGGGTTTCTCCCGAAATCGCGAGAAGGTCTTTCGATCATGCTGCGGCTTTTTTGACCCGAACGGCAAAAAGGAATTGGTCTGAGACAGCACCCTCGTCACTATACACAAATCGGCGTCCCCTTTGGATTGCGGCAGCCATGCTGCCGCTTTCTTTTTTGCCAAGTTCAAACTCGCCAAAGGTGGGTCCTTTCCCCAGCGCCGACGCTTTGTCTGACGACGGACGATTTCAGCAAAGCGGCAGCATGGCTGCCGCACTCCAAAACTAGTAAGGGGGTTCCGCATCCCGCGGCGGTCTTGCTTGCGCTCGCGGCAACCCTGTCCCGATTTCGGGAGATGATGCACCCACCATAGAAGGCGTCCCTCCATGATTTGAACATTTTAGATTCTGTCCATCTATACTTGAAACCTTTGCGTTCGTACTTCAAAAGTTTCTGCAGCCCTCTTGAGGAGGTCAAGCGATGCGTCGGTTTTCTGCAACCTTCGGGAGCGTGCTGGTTGGATGTCTTGTTGGTACAGCAACGGTGCAAGCGGAAATCCAAACCGTAGCGTTTCAAGGATGGACGGATTGTCTGGAAATCTCCAACGGCACGGCACGTGTGATTGTTGCCCCGGCTGCCGGCGGCCGCATTCTCCATTACAGCCGCGACGGCGGCCCCAATTTCCTCTGGGAAGACCCGCGCGCCGAAGGCGATACGCTCGAAGCGCTCGACCGCTGGTTTCCTGTCGGCGGCTACAATCTCGACATCGGCCCGGAGATTGCCAATCTGCCCATACATCTGCCGTTGTGGCTGGGGCGCTATGCCGTCGAGCGGCTTGGCCCGCTCTCGGTGCGGTTGACCAGCCCGCCCGATGAAGACCTCCCGGCACAATTAATCAAGGAGATCAAACTCGACCCGAGCGGCGCGGGTCTAACTATAAAGCAGGCGATGAAGAACATCGGCTCGCAGGAGGCCAAATGGTGCCTGTGGGACCGCACATTGACCGTCGCCGACTATGCATTTCTGGAAATCAATCCGCGGAGCCGGTTTCCCGCCGGTTGGTCGCAACGGCAGGGCAAGCGCGGCGAATTCCGCTATGATGGGCAGTCGCCCGGTTCCCCGCGCGTGCAACGGATTGGCAATCTGCTTGTTACCGTGCCGGGGAGAAAAACGGAAAAAGTAGGAGCCGACAGTATGACGGGCTGGGTGGCCGGATTTCGCAACGGCTGGCTGTATGTCAAACGCTTTCCGGTCTTTGCCGACGCACACTACGGCGACGGGGGCAACACGGTCGCTCTTTATGTGGATGCTCAAGAGCGGACGGAACTGGAGCCGATGAGTCCGACGGTGAAGTTGGCGCCGGGGCAAACGTATTCCTTCGAGGAGCGGTGGGACCTGAGGCACGTGGAAGTGGAAATCACCAAGGCGGAAGATGTCGTGCGATTGCTGCCGATTGTGCAGGAAATGGCTCGCGAACCCCGTTCGCCGTGAGGCGGTGCGGGCGCGGCAGGAAAGGATATCCTGAATGGATGTGATTGCCACAGTAACCTTGATTTTTCGCGAAATGCTGCTGTTGCTGGCCGTGCTCAACCCGATCGGCAATATCCCGCTGTTTGTGAAGTTCACGGCGAAGATGGACCCGGAGCGCCGGGCCCGAACGTTGAATACCGCCGTATTGACGGCGCTGTGCATGGTTTTGTTTTTCGCCTTGGTGGGCGACGTGTGTTTGCGGCATTTGTTTGGAGTTACTTTGGGGGAGTTCAAAATTGCCGGGGGCATTTTGCTGTTCATCGTGGCTGCGCGCGGCGTGCTGAACCCCATGGCGGAGATAAAAGTCACTCAGCAGGAAGAACGGTTTCTGGCCTATTTTCCGCTGGCGTTTCCGATTCTGGTGGGGCCGGGCACTCTGGCCATGACGATTATTTTGTCGCAGCGCGACGGCCCGGTGTTGATGATCCTGACGGCGCTGGCGGCGTTTGTGGTGGTTTTTGCAATTGTGCGCGGCGCGCCGATGCTCGCGCGCGTGCTGGGGCCGCACGACGGATTGATCATTGCGCGGCTCTTGTATGTCTTCCTCGCCGCCAAGGCCGTTTCGCTCGTGCTGACCGGCCTGCGCGAGGAGTTGAAATGGCCCGTCGCCATGTAGGCCGAGAAAGGAAGTCCTTGTTTTGATGATGCACAAACAGACAAGGCGTGCGAGGTGGCGCGCGGCGTGGCTGGCCGTGTGCGCAGCGGCACTGTTGGCCGCAGCGGCACCGGCCAAGCGCGACGCGGCCAGCGAACAGCTGTATACGGCCAACGGCCTGTTCAACAGCGGCCTGCACGAACTGGCCGCCGAAGAATACCGTGCCTTTCTTCAAAAGCATCCCACCCATCCGAAAGCCGATGAAGCCCGCTATGCACTCGGCTTGTGCTACTATCAGTTGGACCGGATGAAAGAAGCGGCCGAACAGTTCGAGGCGCTGGCCTCGAAAGACCGCTTCGCACAAGCGGCCGAGGTTCACTGCCTGCTGGGCCAGTGCCGTTTGGCATTGGGCGATGCGGCGAGCGCCGAAAAGGCGTTCGCATGGGTGGTGGAGAAGCGCGGCGATCACGAGCTGGCCGACGATGCGGCGGCGGGTCTGGCCGAAAGCTTTCTGGCGCGCGAGCAATGGCAAAAAGCCGCCGACCACTACGAGACTCTCCTGCGGCGCTGGCCGAACAGTCCTCTGGCCGCCCGCGCCCTTCTCCAATCGTCGGTGGCCCGGACGCGCTTGAAGCAATTCGAGCAGGCACAGGCGCGGCTCGAAGAGTTTCTCAAGAACAATCCCGAATCGCCCCATGCCCAGCAGGCCGAAGTTCTGCTCGGCGATTGTCTGCGCGAGGCGGGAAAACCCGCCGAGGCCGCCCGTCGCTATGACGCCGCCCGCCGCCGCAAGGGTAACTTCGGGGCCGAAGCGTTGGCGGGGCTTGTGCTGGCGCAGTTCGAGGCCGCGGAATACGACAAGGCGGTCGAGGTGGCCGATCAACTCCGCCGCGATTTCCCAAACAGCCCTCTCACGCGTCTTGGCGAGCTCTATCGCGCGCGCGCACTTCTGGAACTTCGCCGCGCCGACGAGGCCGACAAACTGCTGGCCCGTCTGGCTGAAACCGCCGACGAATGGACCGACGATGCGCAATTCTGGCGTGCGCGCGCATTGGCCGCACGGGGCAAATCTGCCGAGGCCGAACAGGTTCTGGCCGGGGCCTTGAAGCAGCATCGCGACAGCGACCTGCGCGGCGACATGTTGCTGGAGCTGGCCGCGTTGCAGATGGGCCAGAAGCGGTTTGTCGAAGCGGCCGGGACATTTGGGACGTTTGCTTCGGAGTTTGCCAGCCATCCGCGCGCGGGCGAGGCCGCCTATTCCGCCTGCCTCTGTCTTCATCAGGCCGGGCGCTACGAGGAAAGCCTCAAGCGATGCGAGACGCTTCTGCGCAGTGCCGGCGAAGGGTCGCGCGCAGAGGCGCTCCGGTTTTTGGCCGCCGAAAACCTCTTTCTCCTCAAGCAATTTGAGGAAGCCGGAAATCGCTATCGCAGCTTCATCGAGCGCTATCCGCGCTCGGAGCATGTCGAACGGGCGCGATTCCGGATCGGCGCCATCGCCCATGCACGCGGTCGGTTTGATGAAGCCGTCCGGCTGCTTCAGCCGCTGGCCGACCGAGCCACGACGGATTCGGTTCTGGCGCAGGCGCTCTATCTGACGGGCGATGCGTTGGTGCAGATGAAAAAGTGGAGCGAAGCCGCGGCGTATCTTGAGCGATATGTTGCCCACGCCGGCAACACCGCGAACCGCGACGATGCGCTCCTGAAGTGGGGGATTGCGCTGCGCGAATGCGGAAAAACTGCCGAGGCAATTGCCGCATTCGACCGCGTGGTCAAGGAATGCGGCGAAAGTCTGCTCGTGCCGCGCGCCCTGTTCGAGGCCGGACAGACACAATACGAGCGGAAGGCCTACGACGACGCGCGCCGGAGGTTCGAGCATCTGTTGGCGCGGCCCGACGCCGGTCCTCTTGCCGCGGCCGCCGATTACAATCTGGCTTCTCTGGCCGCCGAGCAACGCCGCTGGGAAGAAGCGGCACGGCGGTTCGAGGACTTTGCAAAACGCTATCCGAACGACCCGCGCGCCGGCGAAGCGGCCTGCCATCGCGCCCTTGCGCTGATTCAACTGGAGCAATTCACCCAAGCCGACGAATTGCTGCAGCGGGTGCTGAAAACCACGGCGCCGCTCGAACTGGCCGATACAGCGCTGGTGCAGCTCGGCGCCGCGGTGGCCAAAGCCGGACGCGACCGCTGGGCCGTCGAGCAATATGAGCGGCTTCTGGAGCGCTCGCCGCGGTCGGCCCTGAGTGATCGCGCGCTCTATGAATCGGCGTGGGCGTTTCGCCGGCTGAAGGAACCCGAAGCGGCGCGCGCGCGCTACGAGCGGTTGATGCGCGATTTTCCGGAAAGCCCGCTTGCCGCGGCGGCGGCGGTCGAACTGGCCGAACTGGAATTTGACGCGAAACAATGGAATGCAGCCATCGCGCGCCTTGAGCCGGTGGTGGAAAAAACACGGGACGCTGCGCTCAAATCGCGCGCACTTTACCGCCTCGGCTGGTGCTGGTTCGAAAAGGGCGATTGGGCGCGGGCGGCCACCGCGTTCGAGCGGCTGGCCGGCGAGATGCCCACGTCCGCTTTGGCGCCGCAGGCGGCGTATCAGGCGGGCGAGGCACGGTTCCGGTTGAAGGAATACGACAAGGCAATCTTGCACTACGCGCGGATCGCGAAGGAGTATCCGACTTTCGATCTCCATGCGGAGAGCCTGCTGCGTCTTGTGGAGTGTCAGGCTCTGGCGGAGCGGTTTGAGGCGTCGGAAAAGTCGGCGGCGGAGTTTCTGGCGAAGTATCCATCGGGCAGCCTTGCCCCGCGCGCGCAATTCTATTTGGGTTGGGCGCGCGAGAACCTGAAACGCCACGAGGACGCGGTGGCGGCCTATCGCGCGCTGCTCGATTCGGGCTATCAGGGCGAGTGGGCGGCGCGGGCGCAGTTTCAGATCGGCGAGTGTCTGTTTGCCCAAAACCGTCTCGCCGACGCGGTTAAGGAGTTGATGAAAGTCGAAATTCTTTATTCATTTCCGCAATGGAGCGCGCGCGCATTGTTGGAGGCCGGACGCGCCCTCGAAAAAATGGGCCGTCTCGAGGAAGCCCGCGCACGCTATGAGGAAGTAAAATCGAAGTATTCCGACACCGACGAAGCGCGTCTGGCCGAAAAACGCCTCGCCGAAATCGGACAACGATAAGCGGAACCAAAAAGCGAAAAGGGAAAAGGGAAAAATGAAAAGAAAAATGAAGCCACCAAGCATTCTGTCCATCCCATCCATGGCGGTAACACGCTGGAAGCAGTTTTTCATGGCGGCTTCACTGCTCGCCATGACGGTTCTTGCGCTTTCAACACCGAAAGCCGCTCCGGCCCCCGAACCACCCGCCAATCCGCCGGCCGTTCTGGGCGACCGCCCGCCGGCCATTCCCTTCCAACACCCAAAAACCCTCTGGGAACTGATTGTCGCCGGCGGCCCGATGATGATCCCCATCGGCTTGTGTTCGCTGGTTGCACTGGCGATTGCGCTCGAACGGCTGTTCAGCCTGCGGCGCAATCGAATCATCCCGCCCGGATTCATGAAGGGACTGGTCGTTGCCTTTGGACCGGACGGCACCAACATTGCCGGCGCTCTGGCGTATTGTGACCGCACGCCGTCGCCGCTCTCGAATATCATCCGCGCGGGCATCTTGAAACTGGGCCGGCGGCTCGAAATCCTCGAACAGGCAGTGCAGGACGCTGCCACCAGCGAAGTGGCGCGTTTGCGCCGCGGACTGGAAACACTTGCCATTGTCGGTACCATATCTCCGCTGCTTGGACTGCTCGGAACAATCTATGGGATGATCGGAGCCTTTCGCAGTGCGGCCCAGCACGGTCTGGGGCGCGGCGAACTTTTGGCCTCCGGCATCTATGTCGCCCTGATCACCACGGCCGCCGGCCTGACGGTGGCCATTCCCGCATTGCTGCTGTATTACTATTTTCTCAGCCGCATCGAAAGCCTTGCCGATGAATTCGAGGCCATCAGCAATGAGTTTCTCGACCAGTGCCACGACGCGCCCGGAACTGCCGTCTATAGCGAACCGCCCAAAGCCAATAAAGAAGCAGAGGGATGAAGGATGAGGGATGAGGGAAGAAGAAAAAGAACATCTGTTTGGCTCATGTCGGCCGTGTTGTCCATATTATCCAAGTCGCGGGTATTCTCCATCTTAACCCAGCCCAACTGAAAGACTGTCTTGCCATGCACATTCCCCGACATCACATTCGCGAACGACCTTCGATCAACATTACGCCGCTGGTGGACCTGATGTTCAACCTGATCATCTTCTTTCTGGTCAGCGCGCAGTTCCACGAAGAAGAGCGCGACATTCAGGTCAACCTGCCGCAGACGCACATCGAGGAGACGCTGAGTTCGACCGCGCGCTCGCTGCTGATTCTCAACGTGCGGCGCGACGGCACCTACATCGTCGGCGGCAACGAAGTCTCGCCCGATGAATTGCGGGCTCTTCTCTCGCGCGCCGTCAAAGTCAATCCCGACCAGAAGGTTCTGGTGCGGGCGGACAAACAGGCGCTTCACGGCTATGTTGCCGCCGCCGTGGCTGTCTGCAAGGAATGCGGAATCCGTCAGGCCAATATCGGTTATGAATTGCCGCGATAGAAATCTCCTTAAAGTTGCTGCACGGCTGCCGCCGGCGTGTGCAGGAAAAGCGGCCTGTGCCCCGCGGACTTGCCGGCTGGTTGCGCACAGTTTGGTTCGGGCGCGCATGCCGTGGATTCCGCTCGTTCTAACGGCCGGTGTTTTTGTTTTTGCACGTCCGGCCTTTCCGGCTGCCGCGCCCAAACCACAAGTCGTCAAGCTGGAAGATTACCGCTCGACGGTGGTGCTGCCGATTCTGCCGGAGCAGATTCTGCCGCCGCGGCCCGCTCTGGAGACCATCGAACTTCCCCCGGTGCCACCGCCACCTGTGTTGACGCCGTCGCCGCCCGCTCCCGACCGCGCCGAGCTGATCGCCCGCTTTCGACAGGTGCTGTGGGAGCGGCTGCGGGGCCCGCTGTTTTTGTGGCTTCTGGGCATTGTGTTTCTCGTTTTGCTGGTCGCCTCGCTGCGAAGCCGGAAAGCAACACGCTGGCGCACAGTCACGGCGCGATCATTCATCCTCTCCGCCATTATTCATGTTTTCTTCCTCGTCTCGTTCGAGTCGGTGGTTCTGACTCAGCGAGTACTCCAAACACTGCGCGATCCGGAGTTTGAGGTGCTGCTCGACAGCGAAAGCCTCATCGAGGAAAAAGTCAGCCTCGGCATCCGGGAGGAAACGACCGACCTGCCTCTGGCCGACGCCACGGCAGCAGAGGCCGTCGCTCCCCAGCCGGCAGACATTGAGTTGCCGCGCGCCGCCCCCGTCCAAGAGGAAAGGGAAATTGCTCCCGGCCACGTGGACACCGCGGCCTTCGTCCTTCCACCCGATCTGGCACCGCCGCGGCCGACGGAGCGACGCGAGCTGCCCACGCCGCTGGCCGCCCGGCCCGCCACCGACTTCCGCATTGCGCTCCCGCCCATTCAACTGGAAGCGGTTCGGTCGCCGGTCAAACCGCCGCCGGAGTCCGAATCTTCGCCGACGCTTTCGTCGCCGCTGCAGAAGATCGAATTGCCGCTGGCCGAGCTGCCGGCGGTTCCTGCGCCGAGTGCGGGCGGTCCGGCGCAGGCACCGCCGCTAGGGCCCGGTGCGCCATTGATCGAAAGCCTTGTCGCCTTGCCGGCGCCGGCCGGCACTCCGGAGGGCCGACCGGTCGAGCCGGCGGTGCCGCCGCGGATTCTGCGGCCACATCCAGCGCCGCGCATCGTCCCTCCGCCGTTCGTTCTCGAAGAACGACCGGTCAGCGAAGAGACCTATGTGCTGCGCGAGCCGTCCCGCCGCGAAAAAGTTCTCGAACGCCTCGGCGGCACCACCGAAACCGAAAAGGCGGTCCAAGATGCTCTGGCTTGGCTTGCCGCCCATCAAAGCGACGACGGCCGCTGGGACATCGAGGGATTCGACGCCCGTTGCAAGCAGTGCGGCGGCGAGGGGGGCTACGGCAAACAGGACGTTGCCGCAACGGGTCTTGCGCTTCTGGCCTTTCTTGGCGCCAACCATACGCACAAGTCCGCCGGCCCCTATCGCCAGAACGTGGCCGCCGGCATCGCGTGGCTGCTTTCCCAAATGCGAGAGGGGGGCGATCTTCGCGGCGAGGGCAACATGTATGACCAGGGCATGGCAACCATTGCTCTGGCCGAGGCCTGCGGCATGACGCAGGATGCCGCACTCCGGAAGGCTGTTACCGACGCTGTGCGGTTTATCGCCGCCGCGCAAAACCCGCGAACCGGCGGCTGGCGCTATTACCCACACGCTATGACGCCCGAAGAGCCGGGGGATACATCCGTTTTCGGCTGGCAGGTCATGGCTCTCAAGAGCGCACAGATGGCCGGTTTGCCCGTTCCCGGCGACGCACTGAAACGGGCGGCGTTGTGGTTCGAGCGCGTCGGTGGCGGCCAGCACGGGGGCCTTTGCGGCTATCAAGGCAAGTCGCCAACGCCCTCGATGACCGCCGAGGCCATGTTTGCCCGCCAACTGATGGGTGTAAAACCGACCGATGCGGCGATGGTCGAGGCCGCCGACTATCTGCGCAAGAATCTGCCCCGCAATTCCGACCCCAATATGTATTATTGGTATTACGGCACCCTTGCCCTTTTCCAGCATCAGGGGCCGGCGTGGGAGGAATGGAACCGGGCCATGCGTCGCGTGCTGCTCGCCTCGCAGGAAACCGAAGGCGCTCGTAAAGGGAGCTGGCCGCCGCGAGGCCAGTGGGGTACGCAAGGCGGACGCGTGGTCGAGACCGCCATGGCCGCCCTGTGCTTGGAAGTCTATTATCGCTATCTGCCGATGTATGCGCCGTCGGTTGCGGTTGGCGATAAAGAGACAAACGAGAAAAAAACGCAGAAAACAACGAAGAGAAAATAGCGCCCGCGCTCGCTGCTGTCCGTTTTTGCAGGCCTGTCCAAAAACCCTTTGCCGCGGCCGCATGACATGGATGCAGTCACCGCTTCAGCGGAGGGTTTTTAGGCCAATCGCCTACTGCGGCGGGCGATAAGAGCAAAGCGGCAGCACGGCTGCGCGCAGTCCAGAGGGTTGGGGCAACCACGATCATCGAGTAGATTTTGGCAAACGCCGGGGCACCTGTGGGAAGTCCTGCCCTCCTCGCCATCCCCCGATGCCGCGGCGCCGCTGTTGCCTTGCGACGCAAGTTGTTGTGAGAAATTCGCGCTGGCAAAATTCCGTGCTTTGGCGCCAACTATCTGCCTGCCGTTGCCTTTCCGCGCTTCCAGCCTATGCGGGCCAGCAATCCCTCGCGGCGGGTCAATTCAGTGGTAACCTGCATGCCGGGCCGAAGCCCCGCCTGCCGCGCTTGATCAGGTTGGTCGAACACCAGCTTGACGACCACAAGGTTCTCCGGCGCGAGAATCATCGCCGACCGCTGCAGGGGAAACGGCTTGGTAATCAGGCCGATGCTTTCGACGGTGACCGGGAAAGTCTGGTTGCCGTAGCGTACGACAAGTCGGTCGCCCGAGTGGACGGTGGTGGCGTCTTCGGGTTTGAAGTAAGCCTCGACCCAGACGTCGTCGCCGGAGGTGGCCTCGATGACCGGCTCGCCGGCCGAAACGCCTTCGCCTTCGTTCTTCAGACGCATGGCCACCGAGCCGCTGACCTTGGCGCGCCCGGTCAGCAGCGCGCGCTCGCTTTGAAGATTGGCCAGATTACTTCGGGCTTGGGTGAGTTTGTCGCGCAGGGCGCGTTCCTGCTCGGCGGTCGAGCGGGTGAGGTCGGCCAGCATGGTTTTGTAGGCGGCGATCTGGTTTTCAAGGCCGCGGATTTCCGTTTCGAGAATTTTCTGATCAGCAAGAATCTTGTCGCGCGCCGCCCGCTCGGTTTCGACATCGAGTCGGTAGGCGTCGAGGCGGGCGCGCGTGATGGCGCCCGAAGAAAAGAGGTCTTCGGCTCTCTTGAGGCGGTCTTCCTGATAGGCCAGCCGGCGGTTGGCGGCATCCAGAAGCGGAGCGAGATTTTTCAGCGCTGTTTGTTTCTCGCGGACCATCTGTTCGGCCGTTTCGACTTTCATTTTGGGATCAAACTCGCGCAGGCGGCGGGCCAGCTCGGATTCCTGCTCGGCAATCTGCTGCTCATAGGACTTGATGGCCTTTTCCGCTTCGGCGATTCGGGTGTCCAGCACCGTGTCTTCGAGCTCGAACAGCACGTCGCCGACCTTGAACTCCTGGGTTTCGATGACATGGAGAGCCTTGATGTTGCCCTGATGCTCGGCGCTGATGCGAATGGTGCGGCTGGCCACAATCGAGGGAATCGCGATGGTGCCCGACTGGACAAGCAGCACATACACGGCGAGGCCGATCATGGCCAGAAGCACGAGGTTGACCACGACGGCGGCGGTCCATCGGCGCCAGCGGCTGCGGGTTATTTGATCAAACTCGTCCACCATCGAAGCCAGCCAATTTTTTCGGCCGCGCGCAAATCGGCATCGGCAAAACCGGCCGACGCCTCATCCATCGGCGAACAGCCAATGTGATAGTCCCACTGCATGTGTGCAAGCAACAATTGATGTTCGGCTGCGGTCAGGGCCATGCGGGCGTCGAGCACCTTGAGTTGGGCGTCCAGCGTGCTCAGGGCGGCGATGCCCTGAATTTCGCCGGGCAGCTGCCGGGCGACCAGTTCGGTGGCGCGCAGTTCTTCCAGAGCGTGTTCGAGGGCCTCGCGCGCCACCTCGCAATGCAATCGGGCCTGCTGCAAGTCGAGCGAGGCGCGAAGGATTTCGTTCTCGATGCTGCGCCGCATGCGGGCGACCTGCAGCGCGTAGCCCTCCTGTGTGGCACGAAACGACTCGCGGCGTTTCCAGGTGCGATACGGCAGGCCGAGCGGGATATTGACCGTCAGTTCGGTGGTAAGTTCGCGGCCGCGCTCGTCGCGCGTCTCGTCGAGGAACTCGCGGGTTTCCCGATACTTGTTCCAAGCAACCTCGAAGTCCACACGCGGAAAATACCACGACATGTAGCGCGTCATCTGTTCGGCCAGTTCGACCCGCATCTGCGCCACAAGATATTCGAGGCGGTTTTGCAGCGCCTGACTTGTGGCGTCCGGCACGGCCAGTGTCGCCGGCAATGTGGATGGCGCGACGGCCAGTTGGAACTGCGTTGGCAGGGTCAGCGTCGTCAGGCCCGTACGGCCGCGCAGGTCGTTCAGCGCCAGAGTAATTGCATTCTGATGAATCGCTTGCTGTTCCTCGTAGGCGCGCAACTGTTTTTGCGCCGCCAGAAGGTCCTTGCGCAGAACTTCGCCGGCTTTTTGCAGCACCTCGAGCAACGCGGTCTTGCGCTGTACGAGGGCGATCTGCTCGGCCACCAGCGGGAGAATGTTCCGGCGGTAAAGAATGTCGAGGACGGCTTGAAGGATGAGCAGATGGATGTCGCGGCGCGTTTGTTGTTTTTGGATCACCGCGTCCATTTTCTCCAGCCGCCGACCGCAGATTCGGACATAGACCTCGTGGTCGGGGCCGAGAAACGAGCGCTTCAGCCGGAGAATCAGGTCGCGGTCGCGCCGGTCGTAGTCGCCGAACAGATCGTAGGCACGGCGCGGTCGGCCGTCCAGGCCCAGTGTGGTGCCGGCGCGCGTTTCATGCCGCTCGGCGTCGAACGTCGAGCGCTGGCGGGTGACCTCGAATTCCCATCCAACCGACGCCCAGATTTCCTTCATTTCGGCATCAATCCGGCGCAGCTCGGTGTCGTAGTACTTGAGCTGCGGATCGTTCTCCTCGGTTGCCGAGACAATCCAATACAGCCATTCGCCCAAGGTCTGACTGGTGAACGTGATCTCCTGCAAGGAGGTGTCCGACGCCAGTTCGGCGGCAGGGTGAGCGGATACGGCAAGCGACGCGGTTGTTGGATTGGCGGATGCCGCAGGGGGGACAATGGGAACTGCCACGGGCGGCGGAGGCGGCATGGGCGAAAATGGCCGCGCCCGCTGTGTTTCGCGCGGGAAACGATCTAACCCGCCCGATGTCAGGCAGGAGACGCACAGACACACAGCAAGCGCCGCGGGTATCCAGCGAAGTCCGGCGCGTTGAACGGCGGGGCAAAAAAAGGAAAATACATTCCTTTCAGGTTGAACTCCAAACCGGCTGGGACAAACCCGTGTTGGAACTATGAACGGAAACTCCGCCTTCGACTTTCGACCCCGCGCGTTCTGCATTCTGCGTTCCGAGCCCTGCGTTCCACGTTCAACATTCAGCATGCAGCCTTCAGCAATTAGTAGAAGAGCGTTCGCGGCGGTTCCCACGAAATTCGCACTATGTTGTCATCCGTCAGCTCAAATGTCAAGTCTGTCAAACTAAGTTCGATGGGATATTCGACCAGCATTTCGATGTCCGACATGCCGGCCTTGGTCTCGCTGGTCTTTTGGGCCATGGTGCGAAGCACATAGTTGATCGTGTATTTGTCGAACACCTCGTGAAGCCGCTTCATGGTGTGGTCGTAGTCGCGCGTGGTCAGCGACAGCACAATTTGCTCCCTCTGGCGGATGCGCGGAAAAATCAGCAATTGCGGGAAATGATCCAACACATACGCCACTGCGGCGACAAAGATGCCGCCCGACACGGCCAGCAGCAAAAGCCCCGACCCGCAGGCCATGCCCAACCCTAATGCGATAATCAGCGTTCCGGCGTCGCGCGGATTGCGGATGGCATAGCGGTAGCGGACGACGCTGGCCGCCCCCAGCAGGCCGACCGCGCGAAACAACTCGCCTGCGATAATCATCATAAACATGGCACCGGCGACCGACAAAAAGGCGTGCGCCTGCACCACGTACTGATCGTAGCGCGTCATTTTGCGCCGGAACGAGACCACAACGCCCAAAAGCACGGCCAGAAACAGCCGCGCTGCATAGTCGCCGAGCGACTCCCAACTGAACTCCACGCCCTTCTCCTTTGCGGCCGGAATCAAACGCGCCCGACACCGTCGCGGCCCACCCTGCAACCTCAAGTGCCTATTTCATCGCTTGCTCGTTGGGGCTGTCAAAAGAAATCCCGCGCGCCTTTGCGGCCCGACCTTTGCGGCAAGTGCCAGCGTGGGCGTCCCGCAGTCGGTAATTGGAGGGACGCCATCCTCGGTGTTCGAATGGGAAATGGAGTCTTGAGGAATTATAGGATGCGGTCGGGGTGGAACCCGACCCTCCACGGTGTCGGAATCGAAAATGGGGGTTGGAGGGATTATGAGGTCCGGTCGGGGTGGAACCCGACCCTCCACGGGAGGGACGCGCAATTAATTACAGCGCGAGTATTAACAATCCAGTCTTCATGCCAATCCAGTCTTCGTGTTTTGTAAAGATTTCGGGGCTTGATTGCCCTACAGGGGTGAGGCATTCGGCAGGGGTGTCATTCCGAAAGATTGTTCTGCGTTCTGCATGCGCGGCCTATTCATTAAGGCGCTTCTGCCAATTCCAATCTTTTGACGTTACGATGCTCTCCATCCGCTGGATTCGCCGGTCCAGCGCATCGTAGGTTTGTTTCAACCGATGGATGGCCAACGAAGGCGACCCCGCATAGGAGTCGTAAAACTCGCGGTCCGACTCGCTCTCGAACGGCAGGATTGGCTCCGGTTTCATCAGAAGGGCCACGACAAAGTAGGCGATGACCCATAGCGCAATGCCGGGCCCCGTGATCAGCATCAGAATCACTGTGATCGCGCGCAAGGCCGTGACGGGAAACTCCAGATAATCCGCTATCCCCTTGCACACGCCGAGAATCATCCCGTTGCGCGAACGATACAAACCGCGCTCCCAATTTGATCGGTTATGGGTCATCGTGCTTCTCCTTTTCCGCGCATAGGCCAACGCTTTGGACTGCGGCAGCCGCGCTGCCGCTTTGCATTCCGCCGGCATGGTCGGCGGATTGAGCAATGCCTTTTCTGCGAGTGCCCGCCGGGAAGACGATAGCATGGCCGACGTGTTTCAATTATTTCCGGTCGGACAAAACGGCTTCGAGACGTTCGATCCGCTCTTGGATGCGATCGAGGCGGGAAGCCGGACCTGTCTTTGCCCAAACGTCATTCGGGCCACCGGCGCCTGCCCCGGCGTCACACCCGCAAAGCAATCGCTTCAGAACCGCCCACAGTGCCAGCGCCACCAGAATCATCAGGGCCAACGGCAGGAGTGCGCCCAACAAGCCCAGAGTAATCTTGATAAACAAGAGTCCCAAGACCAAAATCAACGTGCCGCGCAACAGCCATCCCATGGTCGTCTCACCTTTCCTTGATGCGTTCCAGAAGAATCGTTTCCAACGCTTCGATGCGTTTTTCCATCCGCCCCAGTTGGCGGTGGATTTCCTGCACCAGCCGCCGGTCATCCGGTGTCATCCCCGTCCGGCTTCGTTCCCCGCCGCCGAGCAACCGAAGACCTGCGAAGACGATCAACCCACAGATAGTGATGGCCAAGAGCATTCCGCCCACGAGAATGGCTGGGAAAAAGGCCATAAACCAGCTCATTATCTTGCTCCTTTCCGCCCCGTTCGAGCAGTAGGGTTTCAACTGCATCCGCCCGGTCGGTTCTTTTCATGAGTGCCCGTTTGATGCGTGGGGTGTCTTGCACCTCACTGTTTCGGAACCCGGAACTTTTCCGCGGTCTCCGGCCGCACATCATCCAGAGCTATCTCAGGAGCGATTTTCGGTCTTGCTCTTGACCTCGGCGCGCAACCGCTCCAGTTCTTTTTCGAGTTCCTCGTCGGTGATTAGTTTTTCGAATTCCTGCTCAAGCGTGGGTTTGCGGCCATAGTTCACCAGTTCGGCTTCCGCTTCCATGCGGTCAATGCGCTTCTCGAAGCCGGCGATGCGGGCCAGCACGTCGGCGCCGTCGGCTCGGCGGATGTTCTCTTCGGCGCGCTTCTGGGCCCGCGCGTGGACATGGCGCTGAATCAAGACCTTCTGCCTGTCGCGCACGCCCTGCATTTTGGCTTCGAGCTGCGTGATGTCGGCCTGATACTTGGCCACCAGCGCCTCGCAGTCGCGTTGCTGGACTTCGAGCGACTTGGCGCGTTCCTCGTAATGGCGTTTTTCGAGCAGGGCTTCGCGGGCGAGGTCCTCGCGGCCCTTTTCGACAGCCAGCCGCGCCTTGCCTGCCCAGTCTTGCGCCCGCTCGCGCGCTTCCGCAACCGCGCGTGCATACGTCTTCGATTGCGCCATTGCATAGGCGCACTCGGCCTTGATGTCAATGAGCGTGTCTTCCATTTCCAGCAGCATGAGCTTGAGCATTTTCTCCGGGTCCTCAGCCTTGTCCAACATCGCGTTGATGTTGCTGCTGATGATGTCGCGGAATCGTGTAAAAATACCCATGATTGTTGGCCTCCGTCGTGGAGAGTAAATGTTGCTGAGGCGGAGAATTTGCATTGTATGTGCCAAGGGGGAATTGGACGGATACGACGGATAAGACTAATTAATTGAGGGATTTATGACACATGCAGGTTTGGCCCAAAGCAGTCAGATGAAACCAATAGTTGGCAATTTCGACCATTGTGTGCCGTTTTCTGACTTGACCTTCGTGGCCCCTAAAGTGCTTCATCGGCTTCAAGCCAGTCCCTTGAGACGGGTATGTATTGCATGGATACCGACAACGAGTTGCAGCAAATTCACCGGCCTTCCGAGCTGTTCGGTGCGCTGCGCGCGGAAACCATCGGCCGCTCGAAGGCTTTCCTCGATTTTCAAGAACGACTCCAGCGCGTCGCCCCTATTGACCGCCCCGTCCTGCTCATTGGCGAGCGCGGGACGGGCAAAGAGAAGGCGGCCCGCTGGCTCCACGGCTTCTCCCCCCGCGCCGACCACGAGCTGGTGACGCTCAACTGTGCGGCGCTCGCTCCCTCTCTCATCGAGTCGGAGTTGTTCGGCCACGAGGAGGGCGCGTTCACCGGCGCGACGCGCAAACGGATCGGGCGGTTCGAGGCGGCCAATGGCGGCACGCTGTTCCTCGACGAGATTTCGCTCATTCCCATCGAGACGCAGGAAAAAATCCTCCGCGTGGTCGAATATGGCACGTTCGAGCGCGTCGGCGGCACCCGGCCCGTCCGCGTCAATGTCCGCATTATCGGCGCCACCAATACCGATCTTGCGCGCGAAGCCGCCGCCGGCCGGTTCAAACGAGACCTGCTTGACCGTCTTTCGTTCGAGGTTCTTTTCCTGCCCCCGCTGCGCGAGCGACAGGAAGACATCCTTCTGCTGGCCGGATATTTCGCCGCCCGCATGGCCGCGGAACTTGGCCGACCGGGCGTTCCCGAATTCTCCGACGGAGCCATCGCGCGGCTCCTCTCCTACCCGTGGCCCGGAAACATCCGCGAACTGAAAAATGTCATCGAGCGCGCCGTTTATCGGTCCGAGGACTTTCACATTACGGAAGACGAGGTCGAGTTCGATCCTTTCCGGTCGCCCTATGCGCCGTTGCCGGCGGCCGCTCCAGCCGCTTTTCTGCGGCCTCAGGGAGAAACACCTGTGATTCCGTCTGCACCTTCCGAGCCGACTCCGCCATCTGCGCCGCCAGATTTACCCGATCTCAACTCTGCCACATTGCCGGAGGCCATCGAGCGGGTCGAACTCTTTTATCTCCGTCGCGCTCTCAAGACTGCACGCTTCAACCAGCGTGTTGCGGCAAAAAACCTCGGCTTGACCTATCACCAGTTTCGACGCCTTTACCGAAAGCACCGGAAGACTTTGACCGAGATCATACCCTGAGGCGGTCTCAGGCTGAAGCGCACTTGCCTGAGAGCCTGCCGCGGGATATTCTTTGGAACGGATGTTCCCTCGGAAGCGGGCAAAATCGGTGGCAGATCAGACGCCGAGGCTGAAATTACGCCACTATCGGGCCGGTCCGCAGACGCTGCAATAGGTCCGCATGATCACAAAAAAATACACGCAGTCTGCGAAATCTGTGGATGGCCTTGAAGCAGCTTTTTACCCGTGCAATAACTCTCAACTGACTTTCAGCAATTCTTTGGCTACCGGCGGTTCCCAGCCTTTGCGATACGTGCGGTGAATAAGGGCGTCGGCTTCGGGAGCGTTGGTTGCTTTGAGTGCCTTGGCGTCCCACTCGATTTTCTTGCCCAGCCGCTCGGCCACCGTGCCGAGCACCACCATTTCGGTGAACGGGCCGGAATAGTCGAAGCTCGACAGGGCCTTGGGGCCGCCTTTGCAGGCTTCCATCCATTCGACGTCCTCGTTGGGCACGCGACGGATTGTTTTGGGCACGTTGGCGAATTCGGCCAGACGGCTATTGGGAGTAACAATCCAGTCGGTAGCGCTGCGACGGAAGAGCATCATGCCTTTGTCGCCGACGAGGATCATATCCCAGCGGCCGGGATTGTCGAGGGCGGAGTCGCCGGCGGCTTTTTGCTTTTTTTCTTTGGCCGGAGCATCTTTCTTGCGCGGGCGTTTGGCGGGCGCTTCGGTTGTTACTTCTGCGACTGCGGCGGCGCGTCCCGATTTTCGCGCCTCCTCGGTAGCCTGCGCCAGCAACTGATACGGCGCGTTTTGCTTGCCATCCTTCTTGCCGTCATACCAGACAAACGTCACGGGCGGTTGTTCGACGGCTGCTTTGGGGCCAACCGACGCGCCAAGGTCGCCGCCACCGACGGATGTGCGCGCTGGAAATTTATAAGTAATCACGGCCCAATCCGGCCCTGTTTCATCGGTCATGCCGCCGCATTCCGCCTCGACCGAAAGCGGTGCGCCGAGATCGAGCGCCCAGTAAGCCATGTCCATGATGTGGCATGCCATATCGCCGAGCGCGCCCGTGCCAAAATCCCACCACCCGCGCCACTTGAACGGCACGTAACAGGCGTTGTAGGGGCGTTCGGGAGCGGGGCCGAGCCACAGGTCCCAGTCCAAACCGGCGGGCTTGGGCTGGTCGGCCAACCGCTTGCGTTCGTCGAGAGCGCTCTGTCCTTGCGGCCAGATGGGACGGTTGGTCCAGGCATGGACTTCGCGGACGGGTCCGATGATGCCGGCGCGGATCAGTTCGACGGCGCGGCGGATCGGCTCGCCCGCGTGGGCTTGATTGCCCATTTGGGTCTGCACTTTGTAGTAGGCTGCGGCGCGGGCCATCAGGCGCGCTTCATAGACCGAATGGGTCAGCGGCTTCTGGCAATAAACATGCTTGCCCAGCGACATGGCAAGCAGCGCCGCGGGGGCGTGCGTGTGGTCGGGCGTACTGACGGTGACGGCGTCAATTCCTTTTTCCTTTTCGAGCATGACGCGGAAGTCTTTGTACACCTTGGCGTCGGGGTTCTGTTTGAAGGTGTTGGCGGCGCGGGCCTCGTCCACGTCGCACAAGGCGACAAAAACGGCGCCGGCATTGGTCAGGTCTTTCACCTCGCCGGCTCCCTTGCCGCCGACGCCGATGCCGGCGATGTAGAAGCGCTCGTTGGCGCCCCAGACACGCCGGGGGATATAGGTAAGAGCCAGAGGGCTGACCGCTGCGGCGGTCAGAAATGTGCGGCGGTTGATCCGTTGTTTTTGCATCGTTCACGCTTCCTTTGGGTTTTGGAATGAGCGCGCGGCTGCGCGCATGATGCTTGGTCTTCTTGGTGTTTGGGCGTCCATTCCGTCCATAATGTTCACGGTGTCCATGATTGCCGGCCGTTACGGTTCACAACGCATCTTCGCCGCGCTCTCCGGTGCGAATTCGTACGGCTTCTTCAAGGGGGAACAGGAAGATTTTGCCGTCGCCGATCTCGCCTGTGCGGGCGGCGCGCTCGATGGTCTGGATGACGCGCTCGACCAGCGAGTCTTCGATGGCAATCTCCAAACGAAGGCGGGGGATAAACTCGACGTGATACTCGCGGCCGCGATAGACGGCGTCGTGGCCTTTTTGCCGTCCAAATCCCTTAACCTCGCCGACGGTGATACCCTGCACGCCGATTTCGCTTAGCGCCGCTTTAATGTCCCCAAGTTTCGACGGTTTGACAATTGCCACGACCAGCTTCATCGCGGGGCCTTTGATGGAAATGCCGCTGCCCTCACGGGACAGCGGCGCATGGACAATTCAAACTACTGACACTACGCTTTCCATAAGGATCAACTATCGGTTTCCGGCGGCCGACCGGCGGGCATCGGCATGCCCGGTTGCATGCCCGGCTGCATCATACCGGGTTGCATTCCCGGCTGCATCATGCCGGGCTGCATCATGCCCGGTTGCATCCCCGGCTGCATCATCCCCGGCTGCATTCCGGGTTGCATCATCCCCGGCTGCATCATGCCGGGCTGCATCCCCGGTTGCATCATGCCCGGTTGCATCCCCGGCTGCATCATGCCGGGCTGCATCCCCGGTTGCAGGCCGGGGATAGCGGCGCGTGGCTGCTGCATGCCGGCGAGGCCGGGTCTTTTGGCTGCCGCGGCGACGCCTTTTTCGCCGCCTTCGCCGGTTTTCGATGCATTCGAGTAACGTTCTTGGGCATAGATTTTCAAAAACGACTCGCCGACTGTCTTCCGGCGGCTGTCGCGGATTTCAAGTTTGCTTTTTTCGTCTTGGACGGTTTTTAGCTGCACCTCGTAGCGGCGCTTGACCAGAGGCGAAAGGTCTTGTTGTTTGCCGATCCGCTGCAAAGCCTTTTCGGCAATGTCGTAATACTTGGCGGCTTCCTGTCCATGCACAATGCGCCCGCGCAGATAGGCCAGACGCGCGGTGAGAAAGGCCAGTTCGAGCGCCGCGGGATCGGCTTGCGAGGCCTGATCGAACATCTGAATCGCGGTAATGGGGTCCACGCGGTCGAGCGCTTTGACGCCTTTTTCATAGGCTTCGCGCGCCGGCGCGCTCAAGCGTTCCACTTCGCGCGGGGTCAGATACTGAACGCCCACGGGGCTTTGGGCCAAAAGAGGCGCCGCGAGTGCGCAGATCAGCGCTCCTGCCGCCACAAAGGCCGATGTCCGTTTCATGGCTGTCACCTTTGCACGAAAGTTCAAACACCACCTGATGGAAAACACAGGCCGGTTTTCAGATGTTTTTATGCTGTGGGGCTGCAGCCCTTGACAAGCTCTTTTTTCCAAAAAAAAACCGCAGGAAACCGCGGGGCGAAGCCGGTTGTGCAGTCACTGTTTCTTTTTCATTTGCAGCGTCAGGGCATCCTGCTGCCCATCGTGGAGAAGGTCCACGATGGCATAGACCAGCCGGGCGGAATTGAGCGCGGCGGCGTCGGCAAAGGCTTCGAGGTCGGCCATTGCCGTCGAATCGGCCATGTCGCTCATGCAGCGGATGACCAAGCAGGGAACGCCCAAAACGTTGCACACTTGGGCGACGGCGCCGCCTTCCATTTCGACACAGTCGGCATTGAGCTGTTCGCGCAACTGGCGCCGCTTGGAGTCCGACTCGACAAATGCGTCGCCTGTGGCCACAATCCCTGTGATCACGCGTACCAAATGCGGCGACGTGCGACGGTCGTCGCCGACCAACGGAATGAACGGAACGCGACCCGCCGCTTGTTGGGCAATTGCTACCAGCGTCGTTGGGGTGTCGAGGAAAGCCGGGGCGCGCCGCCCGGTGACCGGATGGCGCGCGCCGCGATACTCGACGCCGCTGTCGCCGTGGCGCACCATGTCGTGCTGAACGGTCTGGCGTGCGATGACGATATCGCCCGGCGCCAGATCGGGATGGAGACCGCCCGCAATTCCGGTCACGAGAATTTCCGCCGGGCGAAAATGCTCGATGGCCAAGGTGGCAATCATCGCCGCGTTCACTTTGCCGGCGCTCATTTTGGCCACGACGACACGGCGGCCGGCGAGGCGGCCCTCCCAGAACGGCAGGCCGAGAATGTTGTGGTCTTTGCGGTCGCGGAGTTCCTCGCGCAGGGCTGAAATCTCACGCGTCTGCGCGCCCAGCACAACCGTGACCGGCTCGGCGTGGACCGCCAACGAACAGGCGGCCAGCCAAACGGCGGTGCCGAGCAGAACACTGGCGGGCGATATAACCTGCATGATTTTCCCTTTCGCAAGAAAATTGGAGTTGCGCGGTGCCGGCGCACCGCTTGCAGCCCCTACCCATACGGGCGGTCGGGGTGCCGGCGCAAGCGAAACCGGAATGTTGCAGAACACAAGAACACAAGGGCGGGCAAAATCGGCACGCGCCGAAATAGTCCACAGGCACGCTTTGTTGCTTCCCCTGCGAGGCGGCTATTTCTTCGCACGGGGTGCGGCGTCCGCCTCAAGGTCGCCGAGAGCGAACTGGATGCCGTCGAGCCAGTGGCGGAGCAATTGCGGATTCCAATAGAGTTCGGGGAAATGGCCGAGCGCGCTGTAGAAGATCCGCCCCTTGCCGTATTGCTTCACCCAGCCCATTGCATAGTCGCCGTCGGGGCGCTTGCCGAGGTCCTGTGTTTTGCCCAGATCAATGCTCATAAGCACGCGGACATGCTCGCGCGAATAAGGCTCTTTGAACTGATAGCCCTCGTCGAGAACGGAGAAGCCCTGTCCGGCAAAAGCGGCGTTCAGCGGATGATCGGGCTCGTCGAGTTTGACGGGGAACGGCTCTTTGCCCTTCCACGGCCAGTCGGCGAAGTTGCCGCCGAGCAGGTTGCCAATTTCCGGCAGGCCGACCGTTGCGCCGTGGATGCCGACCAAACCCTTGCCGCCGGCGACAAATTCCTCGAGGTTCTTCTGGAGGCTCTTTGCCCGCTCGCGCGCGCGGGCTTGCTCTTCTCTGGACATCTTTTTGAACTCGGGCGGCAGGAGCGGACTGAACGTGTGGGAGTTGTTGAGGATGACGGCGTCAAACTGCTTCAGGGTTTCGGCCTCAAACATCGCGGGATCATTGCTGAACACAGCTTCAAATGCGCCGGTCTTTTTGGCCATGATCTCGATGGCCTTGGCGCAGAACGGCACGGGCAAATGCGCTTCGTTGACCCCGCAAACGAGCACCTTGCGCGGGCGTTTCGGCTGGACGGTTGGCTTTGCAGGAACCGCCGCCTCGATTTTCCGGATCTCTTCGTCGGTCGGCAAGCGCACAGGCTCGGCGGCGTAAGCGCAAAACGCGATCCATAAAGCAGTCGCAAGGAATGCCGGAGCGATTCGTTGAACCAAAGACATGAGTGCCCTCCATTGGAAAGAATTGGCGCCGTCTCGGCGGCAAGGCAATCCGCACACCAAAGTCGCCAAGCCGTCAAGCGTGAAATGCGAGACCTTGGGGCGCGCGCGGTTGCACTCCTGCATTGACAACCCGGCGCAAAAGCAACAAAAGCAGCTCGTCGTTGGGTGCCATCGCCCAAAGGATGTTTGCAATCTCGTATGGCGCGCTCAAAAAGCAAATCGCCCTCAGGCGCAAAAGCGCCGGTCGAAAAACCGCCGCGCACCCCGGCTGCCCGGAAGTCGCCGTTGGCCGTTCTGCGCGAATGGAGCGACGCGCTGGTTATCGCGTTTTTGCTGGCGATGTTTATCCGTACGTTCACTGTTGAGCTGTTCAAAATCCCCTCCGGTTCGATGACGCCGACGCTGGTCGGGACGGGATTCAACGAGTGGAATCAGGCGGAGGAATATGTCATCGAATGGGACCTCAGCGTGCCGCCCGACGGGGAGAAGGAGTTGATTCTTGACCGCGGGCGCTACCGGTTTCCGCGCTATCATATTTTCTACCGCGAGGGCGGGAAATATGTCCGCAACGAGGAGCGCCACGAGCTGGCGCTGCCGCTCGAAGCGCTGCGGCGAAGGGAAGTGCGCGATGATCGGATCATCGTCAACAAGTTCCTCTACTGGTTTCGTGCGCCGCGCCGGGGCGAAATCGTGGTCTTCCGCGTGCCGCCGCTGATCTATCAGCGCGACAAGCCCATCTACATCAAGCGGCTGGTCGGTCTTCCCGGCGAGCGGGTCGAGATTCGCCCGCCGCATGTGTATATCAACGGAGAGCGGCTGGATGAGCCGGAGATTTTCCGGCTGAATGAATATGTGACGCGGTTCAGCGAGCACCGTCCGGGCGAGTCGGAACAGCGACCGGACTATATCGAGTGGCATGTGGAGAAGGAGGGCTTTNAGGCGTGGGATGTGTTCGACGGCGCGCGCGTGCCCGAAGGCCATTATTTCATGCTGGGCGACAACAGCAAAAGCAGCCGCGACAGCCGCGACTGGGGCGCGGTGCCCGAAGCCAATCTCAAAGGCAAAGCCATTCTGCGATACTGGCCGCTGAAAAAATTCGGCTTCCTTCGATAGCGGATGCAACCCGGCGGCGATGAAATCCTGTGAGGTGCTCCAGTACGTTAGAACGGAATATTTTTGCGCCCGACCGGCCGAACGTTCTCTGCCTACGGCTGGCGTTGTAGGGCATTCGATATCGTCCATCCGGAGATGACAACTTCACGAAATAGATCAGGGCATCTTGCTGCCGCGCAAGGAGAATTTGACAGCGGCCACTTTANCAAAATGGGGGTGCCAACACCGTGCCTTGCGCAAAAAGGTTTTTTTCAATAATCCTGATTCTCGTTCTGATTGTGTCGGCGGCGACGGTGCAGGCCGCAAGCAACGAATCACCCGCCCGCGGTACGTCCGCGCCGGCGGCCGCCAACACCGTCGAACCGCTTCGCATTGCCGACGGACCATGGCTGCAGGCACCGTCGGAAACCGCGGTCACCGTCGTCTGGCGCACCAATCTGCGCTGCGTGTCGGAGGTCGAGTTCCGCGCCGGCGAAACAGAGCCGTGGACGCGCGCATTCAGCGCCCCTCACGGACTTCGCGACATCGGGCATCTTCACGCCGTTCGACTCGAAGGCCTGAAGCCGGGGACGCCCTATCGCTATCGCGTGGTCTCAAAAGAGGTACGCGAGCATAAGCCCTACTCGGCAACATTTGGTGCGGAAGTGCGCAGCGACGAATATTCATTCACTCCGCTGAATCCCGCCAAGACCGCTTTCTCGTTCATCGTGCTCAATGACCGGCATGAGAAGGCGGCCCCGCTGCGCGCCGCTCTTCAGAACATCCGCTGGGACGGCGTGGACCTCGTGGTGCTTAACGGCGACATGTTGAATTACTTCGAGAGCGAGCCGCAGGCATTCAATGCGATCATCGCGCCATGTGTCGAGGCCTTTGCCAAAAGCATCCCGTTCGTTTATGTCCGCGGCAATCACGAGGCACGCGGCATGCTGGCGCGCAAACTCATGGACTATTTCCCCACACCGGATGGCCGATACTACTATGCCTTCACGCATGGCAACGTTCGCTTTGTCGTGCTGGACAGTGGCGAGGACAAGCCCGACACCAGTCCCGAATACAGCGGCCTCGTGGACTTCGACCGTTATCGGGCCGGGCAAACCGAGTGGCTGAAAGCGGAAATGCAAAGCCGCGCTTTCCGCCGCGCCGCCTTCCGCGTCCTCCTCATCCACATGCCGTTCAATGTCATCGAGGAAGACAAAGCGCAGAGCTACGGGCGCAAGTATATCCGCGATCGTTGGGCCCCGCTGTTCCATCAGGCCGGCATTGACCTGATGATCTCCGCCCACACCCATCGTGTGTCGGTTCACCCGCCGCAGAAGGGAAAATGGAATTATCCCATCGTGATCGGCGCGCCCAACACGGTGATTCGCGGCGACGCGGCCGGCAACCGGCTGAAATTAACCGTGGCCGAGGACAATGGGACGGTGAGACATGAATTGGAGATTGCGCGCCGTGCGCCGTGGTGGCACCGCTGGCTGCAAATGAACTAATGGGTCGAATCGGTCCTGCTAAACGTCTCGACCCAATTCCAAAAACGTGCAAGGAGGTCTTCCGTGTTGATCCAATCATCGCGCCGGGAGTTTCTGCGGCAGACAGCCTTGGCCGCCGCGGCACTGGGCGCCGCCTGCCAGACCATTCCGTCGCGCCGCCGCAGCCTTTCGCCCAACGAAAAACTCAACATCGCTGTGATTGGCGTCGCGGGCCGCGGGGCGGCCAATCTCAAAGGCGTTGAGGAGGAGAACATCGTGGCCTTGTGCGACGCCGATGAAACGCGTGCGGTCAAAGCCCGCGAGCAGTTCCCCAAGGCCAAATTCTACACCGACTACCGCCGGCTTTTCGACCAGAAGGACCTCGACGCGGTTGTGGTTTCAACGCCCGACCACAACCACGCCCCCGCCACGATGATGGCGCTGCGGCGCGGCCTGCATGCCTACTGCGAAAAACCGCTGACGCACACGGTGCACGAGGCCCGCGCTCTGGCGGAAATGGCCAAGCGCAACCGACTGGCCACGCAGATGGGCACGCAAATCCACGCCGAACAAAACTACCGCCGCTGCGTCGAGCTCATTCAGAAAAACGCCATCGGCGCGGTGCGCGAAGTCCATGTCTGGTGCGGCAAGACATGGGCGGCCAAGATGAACCGGCCTGCCGAAACTCCCCCCATTCCCAAGGGCCTCGACTGGGAAGCCTGGCTGGGACCGGCCCCCTTCCGCCCCTATCATCCCTGCTATCTGCCGGGCAACTGGCGCGGCTGGTGGGATTTCGGCAGCGGTACGCTGGGCGACATGGCCTGCCACTATATGGACTTGCCGTTCTGGGCGCTCGAATTGCGTCATCCGCTGACGGTCGAGGCCCAAGGGCCGCCGGTGCATCCGGAGAGTGCGGCGGAGTGGCTGATTATTCGCTATGAATTTCCGGCGCGCGGCTCGATGCCGCCGGTCGCACTCACGTGGTATGACGGCGGGAAGCGGCCGCCGCATTTTGCCGAGGGCAAGCTGCCCAAGTGGGGCGACGGCGTGCTGTTTGTCGGCGACAAAGGCATGTTGTTGTGCGATTACAACCGGCGCGTGCTGCTTCCCGAAAAGGACTATGCCGGCTATCAGCCGCCCGCGCCCTATATTCCCGATTCGATCGGCCATCATGCCGAATGGATCGAGGCGTGCAAGACGGGCAAACCGACGACGTGCAATTTTGACTATTCAGGCGCACTGACCGAGGCGGTGCTGCTGGGCGTAGTGGCCTATCGCACGGGGAAAAAACTTCAGTGGGACGCGCGGCGGCTGCGGGCCGTCAATGCGCCCGAGGCCGAGAAGTTCATTCGCAAAACCTACCGCAAAGGTTGGCAGCTGTAACCCCAAGCGGTAGCCCATACAGCATGGAAGGACTGTTGCGGCTTTTTACCAGCCGGTGCGGCGGGGCGGCAGATCGGCGACGGGCTGGCGGCCGGGCGCCTGAATGCCGCGACGCTCCAAAAGCGAGCCTTCGAGGCGATAGAGTTCCACCAATGCCTTCAGATAGGCTGCACGCGAGCGGACCTCGTCAATCTGGGCCGACAGCAGATCGCGCTGGGCTTGGGCCACTTGCAACGATGTGGATTTTCCGACGCGAAACTTTTCGGTCTCCGAGCGCAGCTTTTCTTCCTGCGCCCGCCGCGTCGCCGATGTCGCTGCCACCTGTTCTTTGGCTCGCGTGACCTCAATATAAGCCGACCGGACGTCCACTTCAACCAGTTGGCGGGTGTTTTGCAGCGCTTCCTCGAGCTGGTCGCGGCTGATCAGGGCGCGCTGATGGCGGGCCTGCGGGGCACGGTTGCCGATCGGATAGTCGAAATTAAACCCCACAGTTCCTTCATAGCTGCGGGAGTCCTCGCCCCGGACCGACCCGCTGAACGAGTCGGCATAGCCGGTTCCGCCGAGGGTAATGAACAGGTCGAGGCGAGGCAGCAAGCCGTTGCGCGTTTGCACCAGCGTCAGGTCGCTGCCCTGAATGGCCAGACGGGCTTGGTTAAGGTCGGGGCGCATAAGGAGGGCCACTTTGACGTGCTCTTCGACGGCGTCCAGTTCGGCCTCAATCGGTTCGGGGCGGTCGAGCAGTTCGATCGGGCGATCCCAAAGGTTGGGGGAGGCCGGATTGATCAGACGCAGGAGTCGCAGTCGCGTGGTGGCCAGTGTGCTGCGGGCATTGATGAGGCTTTCGCGGCGCGAGGCGACTTCGGCTTCGGCGGCGGCCAGTTCGGTTGGCGCCAGCTTGCCGACTTGGACGCGTTCCTGCGTTTCGCGAAGTTGATCCAGCGCCAGATTCAATGAATCGGTTACGATCCGGATCTGCTCTTGGGCCAGAGCGTAGTCCCAATAGGTTTCCTCAACCTGCGCAATCAGCGATTCCGCGTAGCCGCGCAACTCATATTGGGACCGCTGCGTGTCCAGCCGGGCTTGCCGCAAACTGGCCAGATTGACATCAAGGCCGAATCCGCGCAGGAGCGACTGGGTGACCGACAGCTGGCCGCGGCTGGTATTGTTGGCCGGCCCCGGATCGGTATCCGAGCGCGAGGTGGACAGGCCGATGCTGACATCCGTGCCGGTGGGCAGAAAGGTGGAGATGCCGATGTTTCCCTGCGTGCGTTCGGTCGTGGTGCGGACGGTGTCGCCGCTGACAGGGTCCTCGCTTCGGGTTCGTGTGCGCGAATACGACGCACCGGCAGTAACGACCGGATCGAAGGCGGCACGCGCGATCGCCTCGTTCAAGCGACTGAGCGGCGGACCGAAGCGCTGGATCCGCATGCCGTGGTTGTTTTCAAGCGCCAGCAAAATGGCTTCGGGAACGGTCAACTGCAACGTTCCGGTGGTGGGAACGGCCGCAGCTTTTGCCGGCTCGGTGGTCGGGGCGGTAGTTTCCGAGGGGACAGCCGGCGGGATTACGGGGCCGACATAATCTTCTTCGCTGTGCGGACGCAGCCGAACGCAGGCGGTTGCCGCAAGACAAAGAAGAAGAAAACTAAACGCGACGCGTATTGCCGTAACGAAGCAGGAATCGCCGCGCGGAGAGTAAAACTGTCGTGATGCATGATTCGCAGACGCTGCATCGCCGGTTGCGATGCGTGGGTGTGGAGTGTGTCGTTCGCGCATTTCTGCATCCGCCTTTCATCGGGAACGTAGTACCGCTGCCGTGAGTCTATGCTGCCGTCGAAGCGCGATGTGATGTCGAGGCCTTTGCGCCGTGCGGGTAAGAGCCTTTTGTGCCGCCTCCTTTACGGACTACTCATATCGCAGCGACTCGATGGGATCGAGTTTGGCTGCGCGGCGGGCCGGATAATATCCAAAAAATATTCCCACCGCCGCAGCGAAAGAAAGTGCCATAATAATGCTGGGCAGTTCAATCGAAATCGCAAACGAGGTCATCTTTCCGATTATTCGAGCGGCGCCCACACCGGCCCCCACGCCGATCAGCCCGCCCAGACCGCTCATCAACATGGCCTCGATGAGGAACTGACGCAGGATGTCACGGTCGCGCGCACCGATCGCCTTGCGCACGCCGATCTCGCGCGTCCGCTCGGTGACGGTTACCAGCATGATGTTCATGATGCCAATGCCGCCGACCAGAAGCGAGATGCTGGCAATGCTGCCAAGGAGAATGGTGAACGTGCGGGTCATGTCGGATGCCATTTCAACATACTGGGCTTGGTTGCGGATGTAAAAGTCGTCGGGCTGGCCGAATTGCAGGCGGTGTTGGAGCCGGAGCACGCTCGACGTGGCTTCCTGAAGGGCATTGAGGTCGCAGCCGCGTGCGCCTTGGATATGGATTTCGCTAAGGTAATCAAGACCGAACAAAAGTTTCATCGCCGTAGTATAGGGGACGAGTACTGAATCGTCGGGATTGTAAAACCCCATATCCCCTTTGGCCTTGAGGACCCCGACCACTTGGAAGTTGATGCCTTTGATTTTGACTTGCGCGCCGACGGGTTCGTCATTGCCGAAAAGGTTTGAGACCGTGACGGGGCCCAGCACGCAAACGCGGGCCATGCGATCCACCTCGCCTTCCGTGAATGCCCGGCCTTTCTCAACCTCAAAATTGCGCATGGGGAAATACGTGACACCGGTGCCGATAACGTTGCCGCGGGTGTTTTTATTGAAATATTTGAGCTGGGCGCTGCCTTGGACGGCAGGAGCCACGGCTTCCACGTTTGGAACTTTTTTCAGGATTTCCTGCGCATCCTCGAGTGTAAGGTTTTGCTGGCTGCCGATCACCACACCGCGCGAGCCGTGCTGGCCGGGGCGCACGGTCAGCAAGTCCGTACCCATGGCATAGATGCGGTTGAGAACTTGCGCCTTCGCTCCCGCCCCCATGGCCAGCATGGCGATGACCGCGCCGACGCCGATAATGATGCCCAGCATCGCCAGAAATGAGCGCAGCTTGCTGGCCATCAGGCTTTTCAGCGCGACTTTGATGGTGGTCCAGAACAACATGGTTGTGCCTCTTTTAGATTCTTTCGTCTAAAGATATGACCTTTTTGCGTAGATTATGGCCACAAATGCTCTAACCCCGCTGCACGCGCGGCCGCATCGTTCGCTTCTCGATGGCGAGGTTTTTCTTTGCCCCTGAAAGAGCACGCTATCAACGGCATCGGTCAATGCTAGAACGCCCTTTCAGGGCTTGCCAACCTGGCTTGCGTTTTTTCCCAAGGCGTTGCCTTGGGCTAAAGTAGATGACCCTTTCAGGGCCGGAAAAAAACGGCCCGCAGATTGAAATCCCAATTCCCCTGTCCCTATGCCTGTGTGCCCATTACTTTGCTTGTGGCCAAAGGCCCCGCTACGTTGTTAGTGCAAAAGGTTTTGGGATCTTTCCGTCCGAATTGTCCGACCTGTCTGACTCGTCCGACTCGTTTGTCGGGTCCACCGCGAGGCAGAGTTGCCGCACCCGCCTTTGCTAGCTCCCCTTCCCGTTTACAATCTGGCCGTCCCGCATATGCACCTGCCGCCGGCAATGCCGGGCAACATCGGGCTCGTGCGTCACAATAATCAAGGTGCGGCCCTCGGCGTTAAGTTTTTTGAACAACGCCATGATCTCCTCGCCCGTCTTGCTGTCGAGGTTGCCCGTCGGCTCGTCGGCCAAAATGATGGCCGGATTGGTCACAATGGCGCGGGCGATGGCCACGCGCTGTCGCTGCCCGCCGGACAGCTGGTTGGGTTCGTGTTTCATGCGGTCGGCCAGACCCATCATCCGGAGCGCCTCCTCGGCCCGGTCTTTGGGATCCCTGACGCCGGCATACAACAAAGGCAGTTCAACGTTTTCCAGAGCGGTCATGCGCGGCAGTAGATTGAAGGTTTGAAACACAAAACCGATATGGCGGTTTCGAATGGCCGCCAGACGGTCGGGATGGAGCCGTGAAACGTCCTCACCGGCGAGGATATATGTGCCCTCGTCGGGCCGGTCCAGACATCCGAGGATATTCATGAGCGTGGACTTGCCGCTGCCCGACGCACCGGTTACGGCGACCATTTCGCCTTCCTCGATGGTCAGGTCCACGTGGTTGAGCGCGTGGATTTTGCTGCCGCCCAGATGATAGGTTTTGACGAGATTCCTTGCCTCGATAATGTTCATCGCCGACCGGGACCTCCGCGCATACTGCCGCCCATCATCATCATACCGCGCGGGCCGCCCGGGCCGCCCGGGCCGCCGCCGCGCCAGCGGCGTTCCGCCTCGCCCCGGCGCACAACCACGGTTTCGCCTTCGTCCAAGCCGCTGATGACTTCCGCCCGGAACCCGTCATTGACGCCGATTTCGACCTCGCGCGAGACCGATGTGCCGTCGTCATTCTTGACCAGCACGGTCGGCTGGCCGCGCCGCCGCGAAATCGCCTCCGACGGGATTACCAGCACGTCGTCCTTTTGCGCGGCGATAATCTCGACGTTGGTGGTCATCTCCGGCTTGAGCATGTCCTTGTTGTTGGAGGTCACCTCAATCTTGACCTCGAATGTGACCACGTTTTGCGTGTTCACGCCCCGCGTGGCAATCCGTACGACACGCCCTTGAAACATAACCCCGGGATAGGCATCGGCGGTGATCATGACTTGCTGGCCTTCCTTGACGCGCCCAATGTCGCTTTCGTCCACGGCGGCAAGAATGAACAGATGGCTGAGATCGCTGAGCGTCATGATGGTGGTGCCGCCGCCGACATTGCTGACGCCCGAAGCAATGATCTGGCCGATCTGGACATTGCGCGCGGCCACGACGGCGTCCATCGGTGCCCGCACCTTGGTATCTTTGAGCTGCTGCTGGGCGAGGGAGAGGTTGATGCGGTCGGACTCGACGTCGCCTTTGGCCAAGGCCACGTCTTGACGCTTCATTTCGACGGAGATCTCCTGCGTCTTCAGCTCTTCGAGTTTCACTTTGGCGTTCTGCAGATCGGCAGCAGCCTGAACGGCCGCCGTCTCCGCCGTGTCGTATTCTTCCTGGCTGGCCAGTTTCTTTTCAAACAGTTGCTTCATACGGTCGGCTTTGGCGCGCGCATCGGCCGCCCGCGCTTCCGACGACTTCAGAGCGGCCTCGGCCCGTTTTTTCTCCGTTTCCAGATTTCGCTCCGCCACTTGGAGAGCCTTTTCCGCTTGAGCCAGCCGCGCTTGCGAGGCAGCCAAACGCACCTCAGCCTGCCGAACCCGCCGCTCCTCGTCTATTGGGTCCAATTCCATGAGAATCGTGCCGGAGGTTACCTTGTCGCTTACATCATAGGGAAGACTGATAATCTGGCCACTGGCCTTGCACTTGATGTCCACGTCCAAGTTGGCAATGACACGGCCCGTGCTGGATACGGACAGCGAAACAGGGCCGCGCTCGACCTTGACAAAACGAATTCGGGGGTCGTCCTTTGAGGCATTTCGGTCATTGCGGCGGATTATATAGGCAGCACTGCCACCGGCAATGGCCAGGATCCCGATTATGATAAACAGCTTTTTCACAGAAGTCTCCCTAGTTTCTAGTTCTATAATTGCGCGATATGGTGACGAGGGAAAAGGCAATGGAACAAGGATGCTTTACCGAACGGGAGGTATAGAACAGTCTTCATCCATTTATGCCTTTTAGACTCCCCCAAATAAATTCATGCCAAAACCATACCGAGTCGCTTATCCAGCTCTTGCCTCACGAACAATCTTTACGTACTGCGCCGCCCTTTCGCGTAATGCGTCGAAATTGCCTTTGGCCACATCCTCTTTTGTTACTAATTCTGTTCCGACGCCTAGAAATTCGGCACCGGCCTTGATAAAATCTGCCGCCGTATTGACATTCACTCCGCCGGTGGGAGACAGTTTAATGTGCGGCAATGGACCTTTTATTGCACGAAAATAGGCCGGACCGCCCACAGACGCCGGAAACACTTTGACCACATCGGCCCCCGATTCCCAAGCCCGAAGGATCTCGGTTGGGGTGAAAGCGCCGGGGACGACCGGCTTGCTGTACCGGTGGGCCAACCGAATGACCTCTTCGTTGAGTGTTGGCCCGACAATAAACTCCGCGCCTGCCAAAATAGCCGCCCGGGCCGTTTCGGCATCGAGGACGGTGCCGACGCCAATGCAGGCGTTGTCGCCAACTTCGCGTGCGGCTGCGGCAATCACGTCGAGCGCATTGGGAGTTGTCATCGTGATCTCGATGCAGGTTACGCCGCCCTCGCACAGTGCCCGCGCCACTTGAACCAGTTTGCTCGAATCGGGGGCGCGTACGACCGCCACAATTCCCGTTTTCGTCATCTCAGCCAGTGCCGATTCTTTTGTCCACTTGGCCATGAATCCACAGCCTCCTCAAAGATTGCCGGCAGACTCGACGCTGTCTGCGGAGTGTTTCGCATGGAGTGTGCTCTGCGGAAGGATGCGATTGCAAGAAAATTGAAAGCCGCATGGAGCAAAAACGCGAATGTGCACGGGGGATTCGGTTATGCCACGGCGGCCTTCATGATGCTCTCCTCATCGGCTTGGTCGCGCGGCAGGTCGGCCGTCAGGCGTCCCTCGTGCATTACAAGAATGCGGTCGCACAGATGAAGCAGTTCGGGCAATTCCGACGAGATGACCAGCACAGCCACGCCTTCGTCGGCGAGGTCGGCGATGATCTTGTGCACCTCGGCCTTGGCGCCAACGTCAATGCCGCGGGTTGGTTCGTCGAGAATCAGAACGCGCGGCCGGATGGCGAGGCATTTGGCGAGAACCACCTTTTGTTGATTGCCGCCCGACAGGTTGCGCGTGATTTGCTCGCGGTCGGAGACCTTGATCTGAAGTTTGGCGATCTGGGCGTCGGCGATCGCATTCTCGGCGGTGCGGCGAATGAATCCCGCCCGCGTGCTAATCCGTTCGTGAATGCTCATCGTGGCATTTTCGCGCACCGTCATGCCGAGGACCAACCCTTCTGTCTTCCGATCCTCAGAGGCATAGGCCATGCCGCAGGCGACAGCGTCGGCGGGATGGCGGATGGCCGCGGGGCGGCCGTCGAGAAGAATCTGTCCGGCGGTTTTTCTCTCCGCACCAATCAGAAGCCGCGCCAACTCCGTCCGGCCGGCGCCGATCAAGCCGGCCAGACCGAGAATCTCGCCGCGGCGGATGGAAAACGAAACATCGCGGATGATCGGCGGGCCGGAAAGATTGCGCACTTCAAGGGCAACCTCGGCGGACGGCGTACCGCGCCGTTGCGAATACAGCTGGTCCAGTTCACGACCGACCATCAGGGCGATCAGACGGTCCTCGGTCGCCTCGCGCGAAGTAATTTCGCCGGAGTTCCGGCCATCCTTGAGACAGACGATGCGGTCGGCAATCTCAAGCACTTCGCGCAGTTTGTGCGAGATGAAAACCATCGAGATGCCCCGCGACTTCAAGTCGCGCATGATGGCGAACAGGTTTTGGATTTCCGCATCGGCCAGGGCCGATGTCGGCTCGTCCATAATGAGAATCTTGGTTTGGTGCGCCAGCGCCTTGGCCACCTCGACCATCTGCTGCTGGGCGACGCCGAGGTCTTTGACGAGGGCTTCGGGGTCTATGTCGGTGCGAAGGTTCTGAAAGGCTTGGCGGGCTTTTTCGCGCATCCGGCGGCGTGAAAGAAATCCCCACCCCGCCCGCACCTCATTGCCGAGGAAGAGGTTCTCCATCACCGGGAGATTGGGGCAGAGGTTGAATTCCTGAAAGACAATGCTGATGCCGGCCTCGAACGCCTCGCGGGTGTTGCGGAACCGGACCGGCCGGCCCTCGAAGCGGAGCGTTCCCTCGAACTCCGGCAGAACGCCGGTCAGGATTTTCATGAGGGTGGATTTGCCCGCACCGTTTTCGCCGAGCAAGCAAACGATTTCGCCGCGGTCCACGGAAAACTGCACGTCGCGCAGCGCCCAAACGCCCGGAAACCGCTTTGAGATGTTGTGCATTTCAAGGAGAGGATCGCCCATGAAACGCCTTCCCGCTCTCGGGGCTGCGACCGACGCCGCTTGGCTAATCTTGGGTGCGCTCGAACGCTTCGTCGGCTGCGGCAGAGGCCGCTGTTTCTTCCGGCATTTCGGCACTGTCGGTGTTCGTTTCTTCGACTTCCGCGGTCTCGCCGGCATCTTCTTCATCCGACGCGCCGGGTTTCGAGGGCCGGCGCCGCTTGGTCTGCCGAAGAAATTCGAGGGCCGATTCCGGCAGAAACGCGGCGATCTTGCTGAATTGCTCTTCCGAGCGCCAGAGAAACAGTGTGCAATCCCGCTCGCGATAGGGGTGGAAACCGGCCTGCCGAAATTGCCGCGCGCGGTGATCGGCCTCCTGCACGGCGCGCCATTGAGCCGGATTCAGCGTGCCATAGAGGCGGACCCGGCAGCCCTTGCGACCGCTCTGCCAGAGCATCCATGTGCGCCTTCGCAGTTGAAAAAACAGGTCTTTTCCCATGTAGAGCCGCAGGGGCAGTTCGCGGCACAGACGGTCAATCGCATCGAGCACGCGGTTTTCCGTGTCGGCATGGTGAAAACGTGCCAGCCATTCGGCAATCTTGCCATCGGCCCGGAGCACAGATTTCCGCTCGCTGCCTGCAAGGACGTAGCGGCCGCTGCCAAGGTCAATTGCTTTCTGGCTTTCGACCAATGGTTTCAGAAGTTCTGCGACCTTCTCCGGCGACACGCCCACAATGGCCGACAGCGCCCGCGTGGAGACCGCGCCGCGAAATGCCATGGCTTGAACGAGTCGGTCGGTGTAGCCTGCGGCCAACGATTCCACAGCGGCTTCGGCTTCCGCTGGAGGGGCTTCGGAGACGGTTGCCGCACCGGCGGCCGGTTCGGGCTCGGGCGGAGGGCTGGGCTTGGGCGAGCGATCCGGGGCATGGTCGGCGGTCGCCGCCACCGTTTCTTCGGTTTTCTCCGCCTCCACGTCTTCATCGTCGCCGTCATAGTGATACGGAAGAAACCACGTGCGGTAAAACTCGGCGATCCAGCGGAAGAATGCAGCAATGTTGCGGAGGGTTTCCTTCATAAGCGACAAAAACGAAACGGCTACTTGATTCCAATGACGTACACGCGACCCTTATATTCCACCCGCACGCTGTCGGCGCTGTCAATGGCCAAGACTTTGGCCCCCTCGATGACATCGCCGACGCGAACCATCTCATCGTTGATCAGCGCAGTGGCCGGCGGGGGCGTAAGCATCACGCCGTAGAGGGTGAGAATCTCGCGGATATCGCGGTCGGGTGTTTCCGACACGGCGGCCGTTTTGGGGGCGGCGGTTTTTTTCGCGGAAGCGGGGGGAATCTTTTTCTTTGTTGCTTTTGGGGTTGCCGCAGAAACCGCCGGCAGCGTGGTCGCCGGCAGCTCGATCGGGGCGGGTGTGCGAAGAAGTGGTTGTGTGCGCAGCCGAACCGATTCGCGGATCGGCGCCAATGGCGTGGCACTCGGGGTGGGCGTGGTAACAGGAATCATGGCGGGCGGCAAGGCCGCTTGGCCCCGTTCCTGCCGGCCGGCGCGGTTCAACTCCAGCACCACGACTGCGACGATGCCGGCGCCAGCAAGGAGCAACGTGATACCCGCAAGAGGAAGGTATCGCCGGCGGCGAACGAGCCGCACGCGAGGCAGGGCACTGTCCTCGCCACGGACCTCCGCCAAGAAATCAGGATCAGTCTCGGCCAGATGCTCGCGCCGCTGCTTGCGAAGCGCCTTCAGGATCAGGCTCATTTTGGCGACTCCCCGCCGACCGTCAGACGCGGCCGGTCATTGTGGCGATGCGAGGCGATCAGCATGACCGTGAGCGGGTCGAGGCGGCCGGTGCCGGGCAGGCCGAAACGTGCTTGGAGGGCGCGGATGGCTTCGCTGGTGGCCTCATCAAACTCGCCGTTGGGCGCCGACGCGTAACAGCCCAAATCATGAAGGGCCTGTTGGAGAATGCGAACGGCCTCCGAGCGCGCTCCCAACGTGAGAATGTCGAGACCGTCGGGATCAAAATAGACAATCCAAGCACGGCGCCAAAAAGACTCCATCAGTGTGCGCGGCACATGCTGGATTCCGGCCAGCGGATCGGCCACCGTGCACGTGTCGGAGGCAACATGCAACAAGGCGACGAAACGGGAAAGTCGTTTTTCCGGATCAACAATTTCGACCGCCAGCGGCAAATCATAAACAAGGGCGCGCGCCAGCCCTTCGCGCACCTCAACCTCGCGCAACCCCATGTCGCGGTTGGCGGCGACAATGTCGAGACGCGGAGCATCGGCCGGCGACAGATTGCGAAAGTCCTCGAGCCGCACTTCGATTCCCCATGCGGCCAGAAGCGTCAGGACCGTTGCGGTACGGCAGAATTCCGGCCGGGTGACTCGGACCACGCGGTCGGCGTCGTAGGTCCATGGTTCGGCCGGCCGCGGCGCCGCAAGTCGAAAAACGGGTACTGTCGAGCCGTCCGCGCCGGGCATGACGCGCACTTCGACTGTTCCGGGCGGTGGCGGGGCGGGCGACGTGGGAACAATTCGCTGCGGGGGGGCCGTCGGTGTGACCGGCGGAGGCAAATCGGATGGATTGCGGGAAAACTGTTCCATCCATCGCGCCCAAAGAGTCGAAACGCCCTCGAGCGGGGCAAACCAGAAAAGTCCCGTTGCCAGAATCACAAGAATCGCCGCCGCATAGATCCATCGCAGCGGCCGCCGGCGCGCGCGGGGGGGTGGGCTCGAGGCGACAGCGGCCGTCTGGGGCGCGCCAATGTCCATGGCCGCCGTCCGAATGATTGCGTCATCAATCGTGCGCGTGCTGGCCACATAGCCGGCCATGAGGGCGCGGTCGCAGAGCAGATTGATTTTGCGCGGCACGCCTCCGGTCAACTCGTAGATCATTCGCACAGCGCGAGGGGTGAATTCCAAGGCGACGGACAACCCTGCCACACGCAGGCGATGATGGATATACGGCTCGATCTCGTCGGGCTCGAGCGGACGCAAATGATACCGCACGGCGATGCGCTGGTTGAGCTGTTCCAGATGCGGCCCCTGCAGCGTCACCTGCAGCTCCGGCTGCCCGATCAACACCACTTGGATGAGTTTCTGCCGGTCGGTTTCCAAGTTGCCCAACAGGCGGACTTGTTCGAGGACCGACTCGGCGAGGTTTTGGGCTTCATCAAGAATAAGCGCCACATTCCGCCCCTGCCGGTAGCGGTCGAGCAAATAGCGATTCAGGGAATCTATCAACACTTTGCGGCTGGTCGAAGCCGCCTCAATCTCCAGTTCCTCGTTGATGGCCTGAAGAACCTCGACCTCGTTTAGATAGGGGTTAAGAATGAGGGCCACGTCGGTTTGGGTGTCTTCGAGGTCGTTGACCAGCGCGCGGCTTAGCGTAGTCTTGCCCGAGCCGATTTCGCCGGTCAGGAGAATAAAGCCCCTGCGCTCGCGGATGCCATAGAGCAGGACCTCGCGCGCCTCGCGGTGGTGGCTGCTCAGATACAGCAGGCGCGGGTCGGGCGTCAGGCTGAAGGGCGGTTCTTTCAGACCGTAGAATTTTTCATACATCGAAGACGGTGCACCCTTCCGGATGATGTGGACGCGGAAAAAGCCGCGGGCGGGCTTGCTCTCGTGATTTCATTTTTCCGCCGGCCACATTCGGGAGTTTTGTGCCGGCCTCCGACTCTATGTCAATAGAAACTCCCCCGCAGAGATTTCCCGCAGCGCCTCACGCAAAGGCGCCAAGGCAGCAAAGAAATACATTCGCGATTCTATCGGAGGGTCGCCTGTTCGGGAAAAAACGAGGCTCTGATTTCTCCGAAGCCCTGTAAAATCAAAAAACACTTTAGGGCATTGCGCTTTGGCATCAGGCAGAGTGTGGGAGCGCAGGGCATCAACGGCGCCAAACGCAAACGCGCCCGCAGTGTAAGACATTGTTCGCTTGCGAAGTTGCCGGCGGTGCGGCATGCGGAGAAGCTGCCGGAGCGGTATGCGACACATTTTTTTGTTCCCCGTTTTGTCGTTTTCGCTTGCGGAATGGCAAATCAGCGGCCATTTACCGCCAACGCGGTTGCGAGACCGCCCGGATTTCATATCGAAATAGGGAGATTTGCACGTGGGGAAAATTCTTTCGTGTCTTGTCAAAGCCCGATTGGGTCGGGTTTGGATGTCTGTTTTTACCATAGCATTCTTGCTCGGAGTCGCACTGTTTGTGCACCGTGCAATCGCTCAGGAACAGGAAGTGCCGCGGCCCGGCTCGGCGCCGTCGGTTCCATCGCCGACTCCTGCGCCCACCGCCACGCCTGCACAACCGCTTTCGCCGACCGGCGAGGTGCCACGCCCCGGAACCCTGCCCACCGGCGAGGTGCCGCGGCCGGGAACGATGCCCGCTGGCGAAGTGCCCCGACCGGGTGCGGAAGTGCCCGCGGTGCCCGTTGCCCCGTCGGGCGAGGTAGCGCGTCCGGGTGCCGCACCGGCTCCCGCAGCTCCGGCCCCGACCGCTCCCCATGCCGCTGCACCCGCCGGCCATGCCGCCGTGGACCGCGAATTGCTCAGCAGCAAAGCTTGCGGTCTGACATGCCATTTCAACTCGCAATTCGGTTCCCAGATTGCCGCTTTCGACGAGGCGATGCTGGTCAAGATCAACTTTGTCACTTCCGGCCCCGCGCATCTGGCCCGCCCGCGCCCCGCCGATTATCGGCAGAAAATCATGATTGCGCAGGAGGCCTACTACCGCTCGGCGCACGGCCGCATGGAGTGTATTGATTGCCACAAGGACATTGTAAAACTCCCCCATCCGCAGTATCTCGAACCGGTCAAGTGCGAAAGCTGTCACGCCTCCGAACACAGCCAGTGGAAAGCCGGCAATCACGGCGTGGCTTTCGGCAACGCCAATCCCGACGCTCCCGACTGTGCCCGCTGCCATGGTAATTACCACGAGATGGTGCCCAGCAGCAGTACGCTTTCGCCGATTCACAAAATCAATATCCACGCGGTGTGCGCCTCCTGCCATGCCAGCAGCGGGGTGCTCGAACGCAACCCGCACCTGAAGAAAGACGCCGTGGAAACTTGGAGCAAGACCATCCATGGCGAGGGCGTGCTGCTGTCCGGCATGCCGGGCTCGGCCACATGCAGCGACTGCCACGGTCCGCACAAAGTGCTGCCGCACACCGACCGCGCATCCTCGATGAGCCTTTACAACAGCCTGTTCACGTGCGGCGTCTGCCACATCCATAATGCGACCAGCTTTTCCAAGAGCATCCATTGCGAGCGCCTGTTTGCCATGACGCCGGTCGGCTCGACTTCCGCGCCGGCCGTCGCGCAGCTGCCCTGGGTCAACGACGGCAAGACGTCGGCTTCGACCGCCCCCAGCTGCTGGTCGTGCCATCCGGGCCACGGCGTCATGCGGATCAACACCGCCACATTCCAGCTCGAATCCGACAAGACGTGCGGAGCGTGCCATCCGGAACAGCTGAAAACCTATCGCGAAACCTATCACGGCAAGATCGGCCACTACGGCGGCACCGAGACCGCCCGCTGCCACGATTGCCACGGCTATCACGACATCCGGCAGACGACCGCCCCGCTGTCGCTGGTTTCGGCCCAGCGCATTGTCGAGACGTGCAAAGTCTGCCACCCGTATTCGAACGAGAAGTTCACGCAGTTCATCAGCCATCTCGACGTACATGACAAAACCTACCCGCAGACCTATTACGCCTATCTGTTTATGACGCTGCTTCTGATCGGCACCATGGGCTTTTTCACGGTGCACAGCTTGTTCTGGCTCATCCGCGAACTGGCGGACCTCGGCAAGCACAAGCACACTGCCGGGGGCGCGGCCGCTTACCGCATCCAGCGGTTCAATCTGGTGCACCGCCTGACCCACGCAATTCTCTTTGTCAGCGTCATCGGTCTGGCGGTCACGGGATTGCCGCTGCGTTATCCCGCGCCGCAATGGACCCAGTGGATTTTCGACCTGTTCGGCGGCCATACGGTGCCAAGAGTGCTGCACCGCGTGTTTGCGGCCCTGACGTTGCTTTATGCAGGGATGCATTTTGTCTATCTGTGGAATCTGTGGCGGCGTGCGCCGAAACGGCCCTGGCTCAAGGTCATCTTCGGTCCCAACTCGATGGTGCCCAACTGGAACGATGTGGTGCAGTTCTTCCAACACTGCTTCTGGATGATCGGCCTTGCTAAAATGCCGAAATTCGGCCGCTGGACCTATTGGGAGAAGTTCGACTACTGGGCGGTGTTCTGGGGCGTTACGATCATCGGCTCGACAGGGTTGATTATGGCATTGCCGGCGGTGACGGCGCAGTTGTTCCCCGGCTGGATTTTCAATGTTGCGCTGATCATCCACAGCGACGAGGCGCTTCTGGCGGCCAGTTTCCTGTTCGCCATCCATTTCTTCCACGTCCACCTGCGGCCGGCGAAGTTCCCGATGGACCACGTCATTTTTACCGGCAGCATGACGCGCGAGGAAATGGAAATGGAGCGGCCGCTCGAACTGGCCCAGCTCGAAGCCGAGGGCAAACTCGAAGTGCTGCGTGCGCCCGCGCCCAACCCGACGCAACTGGCCGTCAACCGCTGGATCGCCGTGATTACACTGACCATTGGTTTGTTGCTTCTGGCGGGGATGTTCTACACCGAAATCATCGGGCGTCTTCGGTAAAGTTTCTGGAGACCGGACCGTGAATTCCCGCGAACGAGTTCTGGCCGCCTTGCGCCATGAGGAGGCCGACCGCGTGCCGATTGATGTCGGCGGCTTTCGCTCGACCGGCATTCATGCAGGCGTTTGCTGGCGATTGCGCCGAATGTTGGGGCTCGAACCGCGCCGCGTCCGCCTCTATGACGTGATGCAGCAACTGGGCGATGTGGACGCCGACCTTCGCGCGCGGCTTCACGGCGACGTGGTGCAGATTCACCGCCTCTGTCCGGTTGGCGCATTTTCCATTGCCCGCTGGAAAGAAATGAACCTACCCGACGGCACGCCCGCACTGGTTCCCGAAGGTTACAACCCGCAGCCGGCTCCCGACGGCGGCTGGCTTCTCGACAGCCCTGACGGCACGCGGTTCTATGCGCCATCCGAGGCCAACTACTTCGAGGCAACCACCTATCCGCTTTCCGACAGTGCGACCGAGCGGGACGTGGACGCCCTGCCGTGGTCCGACGTTTCCGACGCGGACGTGGCGTTTGTGGCTGCGCAGGCAGAGGCTGCGCGCGCCGACGGACGCTATGCCGCGCTGTTCGGCTTTCGTGCCAATTTCCTCGAAGCCGGCAACGCGCTGTTCGGCTTTCAGAATTTTATGTTTCAGGTGGCAGCCAATCCTTCGCTGGTGGCGTATTTGTTCGACCGCCTTGCCGACCATTACATCCGCCAGTTCCAGCGCTATCTGCCGGCCATCGAGGGGCGGGTGGATGTGGTGGCCGTGGGCGACGATTTGGGCCAGCAGCACGGGCCCATTCTTTCGCCGGCAATGTATCGCACGCTGATCAAGCCGTATCAGGCGCGGGCGTATGGATATATTCGCGAGCGCAGCGGGGCCTATCTGTTTCTGCACAGTTGCGGCAGCATCGCGGCGTTGATTCCGGATTTAATCGAGGTGGGTGTGCAGATTCTGAACCCGGTGCAAACGAGCGCGCGCGACATGGACCCGGCGGTGCTGAAAAAGCAGTTCGGCAAGGACATTGTGTTTTGGGGCGGCGGGTGCGACTCGCAACACATTTTGCCGCATGGGAAACCGGAGGATGTGCGGCGTGATGTGCGCCGGAGGGTGGAGATTTTCAAGCCGGGCGGTGGTTTTGTTTTCGCCTCGATTCACAATATTCTCGCTGACGTTCCGCCGGAAAACGTTGCAGCAATGTTTGATGAGGCTGCCTCCGCAGGCGTGTATTGAACCTTGGATTTTCGATTTTGCGGTTTGGATTGAGAAGTCCCGCCGCAGAGATATTTTTTTCCGCCCAATTACGCGCTGGGAAGTTTTGGTAGAATTTGACCGCTCTTCTCCGCATGGTTCACAAAGCAAACAGGCGACGTCCCACGCAAAACGCGGTTGCCAGTCCGGTGGTTCTTCTTGACTTTGTGGCGGCCGGTCCGTAGCCAAACAGGCATGAAGGCACGAGACGATTCCCAATAATCGGCAAATCATGGTGCAAGAGAACAACCTGCTGCTTTCCGTCCGGAATTTGCAGACGGTCTTTCGCACGAGTGACGGTGTGGCCCGCGCCGTGGACGGTGTAACGTTTACCGTGCGGCGCGGCAGCACTCTCGGCATGGTCGGGGAGTCCGGCTGCGGCAAGTCGGTCACCGCCCTGTCCATTCTTCGTCTGATACCCGACCCGCCCGGCCGGATCGAGGGCGGTGAAATTGTCTTCGACAATCGCGACCTCGTCGCTCTGAGCGAGCGCGAGATGCGCAAAATCCGCGGCAACCGCATCTCGATGATCTTTCAGGAACCGATGACGTCGCTGAATCCGGTGTTCACGGTCGGCAGCCAGATCGCCGAGGTGTTTCGCATTCACCGGAATATGGGGCGGCGCGAGGCGTTCGACGCGGCGGTCGAAATGCTCGAACGCGTGCGCATTCCCAACGCGCGCCAGCGTGCCCGCGAGTATCCCCACCAGATGAGCGGCGGCATGCGCCAGCGCGTTATGATTGCCATGGCACTGGCCTGCCATCCGGCGCTCCTGATTGCCGACGAGCCAACCACTGCGCTCGACGTGACCGTGCAGGCGCAAATCCTGAATCTGATGAACGACCTTCAGGAGCAGTATAAGTCTTCGATCCTGATCATCACACATGACTTGGGCGTAATTGCCGAAATGGCGGAGGAAGTCGTGGTGATGTATGCGGGGATGATTGTCGAGCACGCGGCGGCGGAGGCATTGTTCAGCCAACCCGCGCATCCCTACACGCGGGCGTTGTTTCGTTCGATTCCGCGCCTCGACGACATCCGGCGGGGACAGAAACTGGAGTCCATCGAAGGGACGGTGCCGAGTCCGCTGGCGTTTCCGGCGGGCTGCCGCTTCCATCCGCGCTGCAAGTTTGCAATTCCGGAATGCCGCGAGGGCATCCCGCCGATGGTCGAGGCGGCGCCCGGGCATGAGGCAAGGTGTATTCGAGTGAAAGAGATTTATCATTGAGGATGGGTCGGACGAGTCGGACGGGTCCAATAAGTCGGACAGGAAGGACAAGAAGGAACAAAGCGATGCCCACAGCCATTAAAATCCAGGCCGGCGGCGTGACACTCGACGCCGAGTTGAACGACACGGCGACGGCGAAAGCCATTGCGGCGGCTTTGCCGATCAAGGCCCGTGCGCAGACGTGGGGCGATGAGATTTATTTCTCCATTCCCGTGGACTGCGGGGAAGAAAACGCGCGCGAGGTGGTTGAACTCGGCGACATCGGCTACTGGCCGCCGGGAAAAGCGTTGTGTTTCTTTTTCGGCCCGACGCCCGTGAGCAGCGGCGACGAGATCCGTCCTGCAAGCGCAGTGAACATTGTCGGCAAAATCAAGGGTGATGCGAAGGCGCTCAAGGCTGTGCGTTCGGGCGCGCCGGTGGAAGTGTGCGGGGAATAGAAACTACTGGGTTCAGATGCGTCGGGCATGTCAGACGCGTCGGCGTGGTTGAATAGAATTTTTTATGTTAACGGAGAGGATGCGTTGTCGGAACCGGGTTATCTTCATAAAATCAAAACCCTCGACGAGTTGGCCGCGATTGTGGACACGGCCAAGGCCGCGGGCCGGCGGGTCGTTTTTGCCAACGGCATTTTCGATGTGCTCCATGGCGGCCACATTTCGTATCTCGAAGACGCCGCGGCACAGGGCGACCTGCTCATCGTGGCCGTCAACAGCGACAGTTCGACGCGCGGCCTCAAAGGCGAGGGGCGTCCCTACTACCCCCAGCAGCACCGTCTCGAAATCCTCGCCGCCATGGCGATGGTGGATTATGTGGTACTCTTCGACACGCCGACCGTGGCCCCGCTGCTCGAACGCCTCCGTCCGCATGTTCATGCCAAAGGCACCGACTATACGCGCGAGACGGTGCCCGAGCGCGACACCGCACTGGCGCTGGGCATCGAGATTTACATTGCGGGCAATCCGAAGGAAAACGCCTCGCGCAAAATTATCAGCCGCCTTCGCGGCGAAGGAAACGGCCCGTGAGCGCGCCGCTGCGCGTTCTGCTGGTGCGCCTGAGCGCCATCGGCGACGTGGTGCACACGCTGCCGTCACTGGCGGCGTTACGGCGTGCCCTGCCGAATGCGCACATTGCGTGGCTGGTCGAATCGCTCTCCGCTCCGCTTCTCGAAGGTCATCCGCAAATTGACGAGCTGATTGTGTATCCGCGCCGACAATGGCGCCGCCAAGGATACTGGCGGTCACTGGGGGCAATGAGGCGGTTCGCGGGTGAGTTGCGCGCAAGGTGTTTTGACGTGGCGATTGATTTTCAGGGACTGACCAAGAGCGCGGTGATTCCTTGGCTTGCTCGAATTCCGCGCCGCATCGGTTATGGCGGTGCCGACGGCCGCGAGATTAGCCGCTGGTTTTACACCGAGCGTATCACGCCACCGGACACCGTGGTTCATGTTATTTACCGCAATCTTGATCTTCTGAAGGCGCTGGGGGTTTTTGCAGGAGAAGGGAAAGAGGAACCAGACGAGTCGGACCGGTCGGACAAATCGGTTCAATTTGTCTTTCCCGATTTTTCCGCCGAGCGGGCACAGGTGGATTCCAAACTGAGCGCGCTGGGTATCGCACCGGACGAAAAACCCGCCCTCCTCAATCCGGGCGCAGGCTGGGAGACCAAGCGCTGGCCGGCGGAATCCTTTGGACGGTTGGGCGCGAAGATTGCCCGCGAACTCGGTTGCCGCGTTCTCCTGACGTGGGGACCGGGCGAAGAGGCGCTGATTGACGCGGCGCTCGGAGAGGTTCCCGCGGCGTTTTGCGGCCGGGTGCTTCGCGCGCCGGCGACGTCGCTGCGGGAGTTTGCCGCGTTGTGCGACCGCGCCTGTGTCATGGTCGGCGGCGACACGGGGCCGACACATCTGGCGGCGGCGCGCGGCGTACCGGTCGTGGCACTCTATGGCGGCTCCGATGCCGCGCGAAACGGCCCTTTGGGGCGCGGTCCTATTCGTGTGCTGATCAACCCCGAAACTGAATGCGTTCCCTGCTGGCGCGTGCGCTGCGACAACCCGCCCCCCCGCTGCCTGACCGGCATCACGCCCGAACAGGCTTTCGAAGCTGTTTGCGCGGTGCTAAGGCCTGCCTGTGTCTAAAACAAGCGCATCATTTGGATTGTCTTGGCCACCGGCGGTTGTCGTCTTTCGACTTGGCGGTTGACACGACGTTTTCGGCCATGATTTGTGATTCTCTCTATGTTTGCAAGAAAAAGGAGACCCGAACAACGTGAGCGAAGAAAGAATCTGCGAAGAGCTGAAATCTCCACCCGGCGCCGCGGCCGGCGAGGTGACGATGGACAAAATCGTCTCGCTGTGCAAGCGGCGCGGCCTTGTTTTTCCCAGCAGCGAAATCTACGGCGGGCTGGGCAGCACGTGGGACTACGGCCCGCTGGGCGTCGAACTCAAGAACAACGTCAAGCGCGCGTGGTGGCAGTCGGTTGTTTATGAGCGCGACGACATGGAGGGCCTCGACGCGGCGATCCTCATGCACCCGCGCGTGTGGGAGGCGTCGGGCCATGTCGAGTCGTTCACCGATCCGCTGGTGGATTGCAAGGAATGCAAGAAACGGTTTCGCGCCGATCACCTGACGACGGCGCGCTGCCCCGAATGCAACGGCGAGTTGACCGAGGCGCGGCAGTTCAACCTAATGTTTCGCACACACATCGGGCCGGTCGAGGATAGCGCGTCGGTGGTATATTTGCGGCCTGAAACGGCGCAGGGCATCTTCGTCAACTTCGACAACGTGCGCGAGTCCATGCGCCGCAAACTGCCGTTCGGCATCGCGCAGATCGGCAAGGCATTTCGCAACGAAATCACGCCGGGCAACTTCACGTTCCGCACGCGCGAGTTCGAGCAGATGGAAATCGAGTATTTCGTCAAGCCGGGCGAGGACGAGCAATGGTATGACTACTGGGTCAAGGAGCGGTTCACGTGGTATCAGCGCTACGGCATCCGCGGCGAAAAGCTGCGGTTGCGGCCGCACGCGAAAGATGAACTGGCGCACTATGCGCGCGCCTGCGTGGACATCGAATATTTGTTTCCGATGGGCTGGTCGGAACTCGAAGGGATTGCCAACCGCACGGACTACGATCTGCGGCGGCACAGCGAGTTTTCCGGCAAGGATCTGACCTACTTCGACGAGGCCGCGCGGACGCGCTATCTGCCGTATGTGATCGAGCCGTCGGCCGGCGCCGACCGCGCCACGCTGGCGTTTCTCATTGACGCCTATCGCGAGGACGTGGTTGCCGGACGCGAGCGGGTTTATCTGGCGCTGCATCCGGCGCTGGCGCCGGTCAAGGCCGCCGTCCTGCCGCTGCTGCGCAACCGGCCGGAAGTGGTTGAGCTGGCGCGCAAACTGCACGCCGGACTCCGTCGCCGCTGGAAAACCATCTACAACGACACTGCGGGAATCGGTCGGCTCTATCGCCGCCAAGACGAGGTGGGAACGCCCTTTTGCATCACGGTGGACGTGCAGTCGCTGGAAGATCAGCAGGTCACGGTGCGTCACCGCGACACGACGCTCCAAGACCGCATTTCACTGGATCGCGTGGAAGCGTATATCGAGGAGAAACTGGAAGCGGCGTAACAGCGGCGAAGCCGCCTGCATCCGTTGCGGATGTCCAAAGAACAAAAAGCCGGCGGGGTGAAGGCTGCCCCGCCGGCGATTGTTTTTGCAGACCTGCGTAGAACTTTCGGTATCGAATGGACAGACTGGGCCGCAGTGCTTTAGTTGTAGCCGGCCCAGCGGCGGGCGCGCAAACTGCCTCCGGTCGGCGTTGCCTGCACCTCATTGGAATTCGGGCTGTCGCCGCCGGCGTTGTAGGCCCGCACTACAAAGAAATATGTTGTGCCATTGGTCAGTCCAGAGACAATGGCTGTGGTCAGCGATGTAGTGGTCGCTTGGGTATAAGGACCGCCCGCAGTTCCCGAGCGCATAACGCGGTAGCCGGCGACCGTTCCGCTGGGCGTATCCCATGCCAGTCCGACTTGTTTGTCGCCGGTGCCTGTGACACGGAGGTTGGTGGGGGCGGCGGGAGGGGGAAGTGCGCCGCCGGCGGTCACCGGATCGCCGATGGCCCATTGGGCACAACGCTGAAGCAGGAAAATTCCCGCCGACGTGGGAACGTTCATGCTGTTGCCCTGATAGCCGAGAACGACGCGCCGTGCCGGCGCCGGATTGTAACCCGGATTGGGACCGCCCGGACGCAATTGCGCGCCGGTCTCACAAACTGCAAGGCAGGGATAGGACGTGGCGGTTTCGACCCGCGCCAGAACCGACACTCCCGGTGCCATTTCGCCGCTCATCCATCCGATACGGGGCGAGCCCGTCAGAACCCACATCGCCTTGGGGCCGACGGGAAAGATTTGGGTGATCGGATGGGAGTTGTCGGTGATGTAAAAGGTGTTCAGATAGGGCGCGAAATTGCGCTCGCCGGACGTGGCGGAGAAATACAGTGTGCCGCGCGTCGGATCGCTGTGATACAAGCCTCCTTCCGTCACAATGATCGGAATTGGGTCGTCTTCATGATGCTTGACGTTCGACGAGGTTACGCTTTGGGAGATGAACAGCAGGTCGGCTATCGTTGAGTCCACAGGGTCTGGCTCGGGCGCGCCCTGAATAATTTCAAAGACGCGGTAGCCCAAGCCGGGAATCGGGACACCGCTGGCCGTGATGCCTACGGTGCTCAAGGCGTTCATGCAGTTGGTGTCATAGGTGTTGGTCCCTGATGCCTTGATGTAGGCAACCCGTTTTTGCGCATAGGCGGTCTGCAGAAGCACAATGGATAGAAACACAATGGCCAAATCTCGAATCTTCATAACACTCCTCCTTTGCAAAACTCCATGAAATGATTCACACTACATTTTCTGGCGTTAAAAACGCGCGCGCGGCAGATCCCTCGATATACCACCTCCTTTTTACCAAAGTTGTTATCCGTTTTTTGAATGATTTTTTCCGCCCACGCCTTCCTTATTCATCCGCATTTATTGGTATGACCAGACAAAGGGTATTGTCAACTGTTTTCTTGCAATAGTTTTTTGTTAATTTTTTGCTGCAAACCAAAAGCGTCCTTTGTGTCATCGCAATACGGCTGGCTATATTTGGCATACAACTTTGCATAAGAGCCCTATTGACAGCACATGGCGGATTGGGCGGAAATACAGCAAGTTTTGGGTCAAAAAATATTGCACCTTTGGCTAGGAGCAAGCATCATGAGCCATCCATGCGGAACATTTGCGGGGCGGCGGGCGGTCGGGTGGCTGGCGGGTCTTGCCGGAGCAGTCCTTGCTGCTGCTTGTGCCTTTTCTCTTCCAGTATTTGCGGCACCGCCCGAAAGGAGCTCGGAGAAAGCCGCCAGTGGGCTGGTCGGCACACTGTTGGAAAAAGCGCAGATCATGCGCGGCCTGTGCGCTGCGGTGGGAATTAGCGAGGCGGAGTTGCCTGTGACTATCGCGCGGCAAAGCCGCCTTCTGGTGCACGCGCTTGGCGCGGATGATGCTTCGGTTGACGCGGCACGCAAGGCGGCCGACGCCGCAGGGTTGTATGGCACGCGGATTTTCATCGAAAAGGGTAAGCGCGGCATGCTGCCCTATGCCGACAACACCATAGACCTTGTGATTCTGGCCGTACGCGATGCCGCTCCGCGCGAAGAGGTTTTGCGCGTGCTGCGCCCCAACGGCAAAGCGGTCTCGCTCGATTCGCCCGAGACAGTTTTGGTCAAACCAGCCCTTGCGGGCACCGACAATTGGAGCCACTGGCAACACGGCCCCGACAATAATCCGCTGTCGGCCGACACGGCAATCAAGGCCCCTTACCTGACGCAATGGACCGGCGAGCCGTATTACATCGCCATGCCGGCGATTACGGTGGCCGCCGGCGGCCGCACATTCTGTGCGATGGGTCACATTGCCCACCACGAGCGCGAAGAGCCGTGGCTCAATACGCTTCTGGCGCGCAACGGATACAACGGCATCGAGTTGTGGCGCATGAAACTGCCGGCGGGATACATGGTTCACCGTTCGGCTTTTATCGCCACGGACAACGCGTTTTATATGATCAATCCCGACGGCGGCGGCTGTCAGATTCTCGATCCCGAAACAGGCCGCCTGCTCGGCGACATCCGTATTCCCGAACTTCGCGGCGAGTGGAAATGGATCGCTTTGCAAGACGGCATACTGTACATCCTCGCCGGCGATCCCGACCTGCGCGAGACCAAGCGCGCGCGCAATGAACGCAGCCACTGGAGCTGGCAGGATCTCAGCAACGGCTATTACCGCCGTGAAATCCCATGGGGCTTCGGCCGCACCATTGCCGCCTATGATGTCGAGTCGAAAAGGCTGCTCTGGACGCATGAAGAGAAGGGGCTCGTGGACTCGCGCGGCATGGTCATGGGCGACGGCAAAATCTTCTTCTACGGCCCCTATTCACACACGGGCTGTCTCTATGCCCAAACCGGGCATCTGCTGTGGACCAACGATGACCCGCGCGTCCGCGAATTGGTTCAGGAAGAAGGCCGCGGTCTGACCTCGACGCCCGGCTTCCGCACCGAGCCGTTCAGCCTTTTCACGCCCAAGGCCATTTGCTATGCCCCCCAAACCAACCAGCACGTCGTGGCCATTTCCACCGAGGACGGCCGTCTGCTGTGGCATCGCAAGAAAACCACCAGCAACCCGAACTTGCTCTATGCGGATGGGAACATCCTTGTTGGCGTCGGCGACAAGGGCATGACCGTCGCGCTGGATCCGGAGACCGGCGAAGAGAAGGCCAGTTTGGGCTTCTGGAAACGCAGTTGTGCGCGACTGACCGGTACGCCCGATTCGTTTTTCTGCCGCGGACAGCCCGAAGGCACCACGCGCTACGACCGCGCGACGGGCAATATTATTTTCAACGGCGCCATGCGTCCTTCCTGCAATGACGGCGTGATCCCGGCCAACGGTCTGCTTTACATCGGCCCTTGGCTGTGCGACTGCAACCTGTCACTCATGGGCGCGATGGCGTTTTGCTCGGCGGGCAATTTCCGCTTCGACCACAGGGCGACGGAGGCCGAAAACCTCGAACGAGGCCCGGGCAATATCAAAAACATCGCGCCCTTGAAAACCCGCTCAAGCGACTGGACGGCCTATCGCGGCGGCTCCGCCCACAATGCCGCATCGCCGGTGCCGATTGCGGCAAAGGTTGCCAAGAAGTGGGAGACCACCCCGCAACGCAGCGTGACACCGACGGCGCCGATCGCCGCCGGAGGCCTTGTCTTTCTGGCCGGCGACGATGGCCGTGTTCGCGCGCTCAGCGCCGACACGGGCAAAGTCCAATGGACTTTTTATACCGCCGGCCCGGTTCGCGTTCCGCCCACAATCTGGAATCACCGCGCCTATTTCGGCTCGGGCGACGGCTTTGTCTATTGCGTCGAGGCGGCGACCGGCCGGCTCCTGTGGCGGTTTCGCGCCGCACCCGTCGAGCGCCGCATCATGGTCTACGGCCGGTTGTGCTCGTCATGGCCGGTCAATACGGGTGTTGTGGTCGAAGACGGTGTGGCCTACGTCGGCGCGGGTTTGATTGACACCGACGGCACTTACATCTATGCCCTAGATGCAGTGACGGGGGCGATCAAGTGGCAGAACAACACTTCCGGACATCTGAACAAGGAAATCCGCAAAGGGATTTCGGCACACGGGCGGCTGGCCGTTGCCGGCGGCAAGCTGTGGATGGCCGGCGGCAATGTGGTCTCGCCGGCCATTTACGACCTGCAGACAGGGGAATGTCTGGTGCGGACGACGGTGGAAGGACCGCCGCAGAGCAATCGGGGTGAGGAAATGTCGGTGCTTAATGACAAATACGTTCTTCTGGGCGGCCGGCTCATGTTCTCGGCGTATGAGAACGTGGTGGATCCGGGTTATTTTCAAACCATCGAAATCGAACCACCTCATCGCTCCGGACTTTTGGTGAACGGAAAAATCCCGCCGGCGTGGGATGACCGGTCTCTGGTCTATGTCAACGGTCGGCGCAGTCCGATTCGGTGCGCTGACCTTGGCGAAATCGAGCACGTCTTCGGCAAACAGCGCGAAATCGAACCGCAGATGCAGAAACGCTGGACGGCCAACATTCCCGGCATCGTGGACGTGGTCGGTCTGGCGTTGGCGCAAAACGCCGTTGTAGCGTTGTGCGAAGCCGAGGGCGCGGTCGAACCCGCGAAGCCGGCAGAGAAGCGCCTGACCGACGCGGCGCCGGGCGCCGGCATCCAACGTTCGCTGCGCGAGCGGACAGCGGCCGAGCGCGCCGCGGGCGGACCTGTCCGCCCTGCCGCCGCAGCGGTCGAACGCAAAGTGCCGCGCTGGGAAGTCGTCGGTCTCGACCGCAACAACGGCCGTCCGCTGTGGCGCGAGGCGCTTCCGTCGCGTCCGCTTTCGGGCGCGCTGGCCATAGACGGCGAGGGGCGCATTATCGTTGTGTTGGACAACGGGCAGGCGCTGTGCTTTGACGAGGCTGATCGAGTTCAGCCATCCCCGCAGAATTAACGAACAAAAGCCGCCGGATGCGACGGCATTCTTGAAAGGGAAAAAGTGTATGAGGTTCTTTGAAAAAACCACCCGGTTGCGGCCCCGCACTTGCATGCTCGTTTCGGCAGCCAAAACGCTTTGGACTTTGGCCGGCATGCTTGCCGCAGTGCTCAGCTGCGCGACAACCGGCTTTCCCTGCGACACCACCGTGCGCGGAAAAGCCTTCGAGGAAATGCGCGACATACATCGCTTGATCATTCTCGCCGATGAAAACGAACTGCAAAATCGAACCATTGCCGGACAGCTGCGCAGCTGGCTGGCCGGCCCCGCGCGTCTGTTCAACGCCGAATTACTTGTGCTCGATCCCCGCGACGAGAAAATCGAGTGGCTCGACTACGGCATTCCCGGCCCACCGCCCGAACTGCCCGCCGTCGCCCTGATCGGCCGCGACCGCGCACGGTTTCGCAGCTTTGTCATCGCCCACTGGGAACCCGCGCCAACGGGCACCGACCTCGAACTGTTGACCAGCTCGCCGCTGCGCGAGGCCATCAAACGCGACGTGGTCGGCCATTGGGCCGTGCTCTTGTATGCACCGGCGGCAGGGCCCAGTATCTCGGGCACGCCTTCGGTGTTGGAGGAAGTCCAGGCACTCTGGACGGAAAAACATCCGCCGGGCATTACCATTCTGCAATTCGACCGCACCGACCCGCGCGAAAAACTGCTCGCTTCGTTCATCGGACTCGAACCGGACGGCCCCGAATGGGTCGGCATTGTCTTTGGCCGCGGCAAAATGATGATCCCTCCCCTCGAAGGCGAAGAGATTACAACCGGTTCGCTGAACACGCTCTTGGGAAAGCTGGTTGAGATTTGCTCGTGCGTGGAGCCGCCTTCGATGCTCGGCGTGGATATTCCCATGACATGGGAACCGACGCTCGAACCGAAGATTGTTTCGCTGGTTGCCCCGGAAATGAAACAGGCCGTGCAGTCCGGGCTCGCCGGGTCGGAGATCGAATCGGGCAGCCCGCGCCTGACAATCGTGGTGATGGGTGTTTTGGTCCTTTCGATGCTGGTCGTGGGAGCCGTAACCCTTGTGGTATCCGCCCGCCGTCGCCCGGTGGTTTAGACTCTTCGATCTAAGCATCCAGCCTATTGGCGAAGATCTTTTCTAACTTCTAATCTCTTGCCTCTGATCTCTTTGGTTGCGGCCGGAGGCCGTCTTAGCGATGGAGGACGATGGCGGCAGACCCACTCTGCATGTGATTCACATTACGGTGGAGGGTCGGGTTCCACCCCGACCGCATTTTCGATCCGGACGCGGTGCAACGCGTCCCTCCACAAGCGAAACTATGATGAACCGATGTTTTTAACTGCATGTTGTTTGAACTTCTTTTCCATACAATCTCGACTTAGAGTCTATCCGAAAACCGTTCGATCGTGGCTTGAGCGTGCCGCCCAAGCATCTTGGCCGAGACGGCCAAGCCACGTTTTCGGATAGGCTCTAAAACTATTCGTGTCTCGTTACGTGTTCCAAACCCACCGTTTCCCCCACGCCCAACGCTCAGA
>JAOAGV010000029.1 GCA_026415575.1 Candidatus Sumerlaeia bacterium | reverse complement strand
GGATTGGCGACATGATGAACATACCCTTTTTCGCGACGCTCTACGATCTGGCGCACAAAGGGCTGAGGATTTCACGGCGCGTGGCCGGCTGGCTGGATCGGGCGCGCGGGCATTTGGAGTCGCGCGGCTTTTATCGGCGCTTTGCGGCCATGGGTGCGTGGGGCGTGGTGCTGATTGCCGCGATCCCAATGTGGGGCTGCGGGATGTGGTCGGCGATCCTGCTGGCGTGGACTCTTCGCATGAGCCGACTGTCGGGGATCCTTTATCTTTCGCTGGGTAGTTGGATCGGGTCGCTGCTGGTGCTGGGTGTGGCGTTGGGTCTATTGCGAGTATTCGGCGTTGCGTAAGCGGCCCGACAGGCGCGCCGGTGCGCATTAGAACGCTTGCAGGTGACGGAATGAGCGCTTGAGGCCGGCGGGGGCGGGAGCGGCGGCCGAATCGGTGCGGGCCAGTTGCACGGCGCCCTCGAGGGCATCGAGGCCGTCGTCGTGTGCGCCGCGGGGAAATTGCGCACACTGGCGGAGAAAGTCTTCGGACAACGTGTTCGAGAACAGAAGCCAGCCGTTGGAAATAAGCGTTTCGAGGGCGGCGATGCGGCGGAGTTTGTTATCGCGGTGCGTGACCGCGACAACGGCAAGGTCCCACGGACGTCCAGCCTCGCGTCGGCGAAGCTGCGCATCGGCGATGGGCTGGGCCAGAAGCGACTGGAAGCAGTTGGCCTCGAAGCCAAAGAGGCGGTAGTTCCAGAGTTCGTGGAGATCGAACACTTTTTCGATCTGGCGGGTGGGCGCTGCGCGTTCCATCCAGACGTCGAGGACATAGAGGTAGCCGTGCGGGTCGCGGCCGATGGTGGCGATGGCGGCGAAGTCGCCTGTCGGGCCGCCGAGCGAGGAGTCGAGAAAGCCGAAGGTGGTGAGCTGGGAGAGACCGAGGGTTGTTTTGGGTTTTAGATTTTGGATTTTGGATTGCACCGGCGATGCATGGATGGCTCCCACGGAATGTAGGGAAGAAGCAGATGCGGTCGTCGGCGAAGGCTGGTTATCAATCTGCTCCAATTGAAATCGGCGGAACGTGTCGGGATCGAACATCTGGGAGTCGGTGCGTCGCGGGTCGTTTTGTTTTTCCTGAAAGAAGGCTTTGCGGCCGCGGGCGGCGAGTTGGGTCATCAAGTCGTAGTAGTCTTCCTTTTCCGGCCAGAGGACTTTGGCGCCGTGGAGCATGGCGGGGCGGCGGGCGTCGAAAAACGCGCGGGCGGTTTCGAGACGGTCGGGGTCGGCAAGGTTGTTGAACCGTTCGCGCCACTGCTCCCAGAGGGCGGTATTTTGGGCCCACGATTCGACGGCGCGGAAGATGCGCGAGTCGAAATCGGGGCGCTTGAGAATGTTGGCCAAAAGACTGTCGGAATGCAGAAGCGTTCCGACCACGAGGATGTTGGTATAGCCATTGCCGATGTTTTCGAGGACTTCGTTGAACCAGAGGGCGAGTTTTTCGCGCTGCTGGGGCGACTCGACGCCCTCGCTGTCTTCGATGTCGTCGAGGATGATTTTGGTGGGGCGGTACTGACGCCAGGTGACGCCGCGCAACTCGGTGCCGACGCTAAAGGCCTCGACGGCGAGGTCGTTGGCGAGGAGTTGGCGCGCGGCCGCCCGTCCGAGGCGGGGCGCATAGCACTGCCGCAGGGCGCGGTTGCGGGCCAGTTCGGCGCGGATGTTTTTTAGCTTGCCGATGGACTGCGGCAGAGTGGCCGCGAGAAGAAGGATATAGCCTTCGCTGCCATAAACGATGTCGTGAATGGGCAGCAGGAGCGAAACGAGCGTGGACTTGGCATAGCCGCGCGGGGCGGCAACGGCGTAGTTGCGCCCGCGGCGTTCGAGGACCGGCCGGTGCATCTGGCGGCGATGGAGGCGGAACAAATGGCGGTGAAGCGCGGAGAATGGCGCGCGGCAATGGTGGGGGAAAAAGACCGTGCAGAACAGCGGCAGGTCGGTTTCACAACGGATTTTCATCATCTCCATTTTCACCGCCGGACTGGCACAGCTGTTGAATTCGGCGAGAAACGTCTTCCGCGACAGTTTTTGCAGCGCTGTCCGATCCGAGGGACTGAACATCAGTGTTGCCTCCGGCAAGCAGGGCAAAACGGCTCTGCTGCATGTAGCGAAGCGATTGGATCAGGGTGTAGAGGGTGCGGACGGTTTCGTAGGGAAGGGGAGTGGACGGCATGGACGGGGCGGCCGTAGTGGGGGTGGCGTGCTTTGCCCGATGCCGTATGTGTGCTTTTTTAGGGGGTGGCGGGATTGGTGGCGGAATGGCAAGTGCCGGCGTGTGATCTAAAGGGTTCAAAGCAGCAGAGTGCCGGTCGAGGAGCATTTCGATCAGACGCTCGGCTTTGGCCCAAAGGCGGTCGTAGACAGGAATAAGGTCGGAATGAAGCATCGGGGATATGACCTGAAGTGAGGCAAGGCTCTTTTGAGTTTGGAGTTTTCGGCAAGAGGCGGCGGCGGGAAGGCGCGCGACTTGCAATGGCCGAGAGGATGAAGCGAAGGGGCCGGCGCCGACCATTCCCTTGCGGACGCTACGGGAACAAACTGGCGAGTCTATGCGGGGGCGGGAGTAACGACGGCAAGGGCTTGCGGGCAGACGGCAAAGCGCGCGGGGGTGGTGCCGACAGTGTCACCATCGAGTTGAAGAGGGACGGGGCGGTCGGCGGCCACGTCGAGCGCTTGGACTTTGCGGCAGATGACGTCGGGCAGGCGGATATGGCGACGCGTGATGATGGCGAGTGCATAGCGCAGGAGATTCCAGCGGCCCGGACGGGTGAACAAACAAACGTCGAGGTTGGCGTCGCGCGGCGAGGCGTCGGGGGCAATGACAAAACGGCCTGCGTAGTAATGGCCGTTGGCGATGAGCAGTTCGCTGCACACAACGGGCGCGGCGCCGTCGAGCGAGACTTGCAGGCGGGGCGAGCGGTAGCGGGCGTATTCGCGCAGGCCGTCGAATATATAGGCCCCGCGTCCAAACCAGCGTTTGAGCAGAGGGGTGATTCGGCCGCAGACCGTGGCATCGAAGCCGATGCCGGCGGAGAAGAGAAAGTAGTGAGGGGGGAGGAAAGGGGCGGGTTGTGCGTTGTGGGTTGTGGGTGACGGAGGGAGACATGTTGCAGCGGGGGAGAAATGGGCGCGGCCGATGGCGAGGTGTTCAATGCGGCCGGCGAGAAGGGCGTGGGCGGCGACCAGCGGATCGCGCGGAATGTCGAGTTCGGAGGCAACGACGTTGCCCGTGCCGGCCGGAAGAATGCCGAGGGCGGTGTTGGAGCCGACCAAACCGTTGGCGATCTCATTGAGCGTACCGTCGCCGCCGTAGCCGATGACGAGGGCAGCGCGGGCGTCGGCGGCTTCACGGGCCCATTGCCGGGCATCGCCGCGGCGCTGCGTCCAACGAATTTCGACAAGGGCAAGGCGTGTTTGGAGCAGGGCCACTGCGCGGTCGAGATGACGGCGCGTGCGATGGCCGCCGGCAGTGGGGTTGGCAATCAGCCAAACGGGACCGGAAGGGAGAGGGGAGTATTGAGGCTTGGATTTTGGGTTTTGGATTGCGGATTGGGGAGCGGGGAGTGGGGCGTTGGGTTGCATGTTTTTGTCGAGCACTGATTTTGCCGGCTGAATTGCAATGTTTTTTCTGTTACTGTCCAGAACATACCAAGCATTCTTGAACGGTTCAGGCGATTGCCTCTGATCCAATCCGGCGAAAGTCGGAATCACGTTCACAATCTGCAAGGCGCGGTCGGCACGCCGCGCGATCGGCACTCCGCAGTCCGCAATGCCCATTACGTTTTGGCGCTGATTTGGCGAAACAGCGTGGCCATTTCAATGGCGGCCAGAGCGGCGTCGGCACCCTTGTTGCCCGATTTTGTGCCCGCCCGCTCGATGGCCTGCTCGATGGTGTCGGTGGTCAGAACGCCGAGGATGACAGGCACGCCGGAGTCCATAGCGACGCGCTGAATGCCGCGGGTCATGCCATCGGCGACATATTGATAGTGGTCGGTGGCACCGCGAATGACTGCACCGAGGCAGATGATGGCATCGGGCTTGGGCTTGCGGTCGGCGAGTCGCGCAGCCAGATAGGGAATCTCGAACGAGCCGGGGACGCGATAGACAGTCAAATCTTCGTCGCGGGCCCCGTGGCGGCGCAGGCAATCGAGCGCGCCGTCGAGGAGATGGCTGGAGATGAAGTCGTTGAAGCGGCTGACGATGAGGTCTATCTTGAGACCCCGGGCGTCATAGTGGCCTTCGATTTGTTTCATGGTTGGCTCCTTTCCGGAATGAGGGGGTTAAGGGTGGACGAGGTGGACGGCATGGACGCGATGGACAAAGTGATGTCCAAATAGTCCAGGATGTCCGCTCTTTCCATTATGTTTCCTCCTCGACAGCTTCTTTGCCGATGAGGTGTCCAAGTTTTTCACGTTTGGTGCGAAGATACTCAATATTCTGGTCGTGGACGCCGACGACCAGCGGGACGCGGTCGGTGATTTCGAGATGATAGCCGCTGAGGCCGACCAGTTTGCGCGGGTTGTTGGTCATAATGCGGATGCGGTGCAGTCCAAGGTCGCGCAAGATTTGCGCCCCAATGCCGTAGTTGCGCGGGTCGGGCAGATAGCCGAGGTCTTCGTTGGCCTCGACGGTGTCACGGCCCTGATCTTGGAGGGCATACGCCATGAGTTTGGCCTTCAGCCCGATGCCGCGCCCTTCCTGATGGAGATAGAGGAGTACGCCGAGACCTTCTTCGGCAATACGCTGCATGGCGGCATGCAGTTGGGCATTGCAGTCGCAGCGGAGCGAGCCAAGCGTGTCGCCGGTGAAACATTGCGAGTGGACGCGGACGAGAACATCTTCGGCGTCCTCGACCTTGCCCATGACAAGGGCGACGTGGCTTTCGTTGTCCACAAGGCTCTCGTAGAGGTGGAGGTCCCAGACGCCGTAGCGGTTGGGCAGGCGCGTGGTGACCACCCGGCGGACAAGCTTTTCAGTCCGCATGCGGTATTCGATCAGGTCGCGAATGGTGACAATTTTGAGCCCGTGCTGTTGAGCGAGTGCGATGAGTTCGGGCATGCGGGCCATCGAGCCGTCTTCGCGGAGGATTTCGCACAGGACGCCGGCGGGATACAAGCCGGCAAGCCGTGCGAGGTCCACGACCCCTTCGGTGTGGCCGGCGCGCTTGAGGACGCCGCCCTCGCAGGCGCGCAAGGGGAAGACGTGGCCGGGGCGCGCGAGGTCGCTCGGGCGCGTGGCCGGGTCAATAAAGGTGCGGATGGTGGCGGCGCGGTCGGCGGCCGAAATGCCGGTGGTGGTGCCGTGGACGGCGTCAATCGAGACGGTGAAGTTGGTGCCGTGGAGCGCCGTGCCGCGCGCGACCATGAGGTCGAGGTCCAGTTCGGCCAGACGCTCGGCGGTTGCGGGCAGACAAATGAGGCCGCGCGCATGCAGCGTCATGAAGTTGATGGCTTCGGGCGTGACGGCGGAGGCCGGAAGAATAAGGTCGCCTTCATTTTCGCGGTCTTCGTCGTCGGTCATGATCAACATGCGGCCCGCGCGGAATTCGGCGATGGCTTCCTCGATAGTGGCAAAAACGGAGGTCGGGTTGTCCGTTCTGTCGGTTTCGTTCATGTTGTCCATCCTGTCCATCTGTCCTTTCTGCCTCAGACAAATCCAGCTTTCTGCAGGAGCTCCAATGTGACTTGGTTCGGCGATGGTGCGGCGGTTCCCGCTGAGGGACCTTCGGCGCGCAATTCCAACCACCGCAGGATATATTTTCCGATCAGATCAAACTCCAGATTTACAGGATCGCCCGAACGGCGCTCGTGCAAAGTGGTGTGCTGCCATGTGAAGGGGATGACAGAAACGGCGAAGCGGGCGCCGTTGAGTGCGGCCACCGTGAGACTGATGCCGTCCACGGCGATGGAGCCTTTTTCCACAAGATAGGGAAGCCAGCGGGCCGAAGCGACCTCGAACTCACACCAGAAATCCTCGCCGCGTTTGGTTGCGGCGACAAACCGGCCGACGTCGTCCACGTGGCCGGTGACCAGATGACCGCCGAGACGGTCGCCCAGCGACAAGGCGCGTTCGAGATTGACACGCTGGCCTGCAATCCGGCCGCCGAGAGTGGTTCGCCGCAGCGTTTCGGCGGAGGCAAACAGGGTCAGGGTGCGGTCGGAAAAGCGCTCGACGGTCAGACAGGCGCCATCCACGGCGACGCTGTCGCCGGCGGCCAACGCAGCCCAGCCGGCGGGTCGGGCGATTTCGAGGCGGCAGTTGTCGCCCGCACGTTCAATGCGCACAATCGAAGCGGTGTGTTGAATCAGACCTGTGAACATAAACGAAAAATCCCGGACACGCGATGGGGCCGGGACATAGGGGGACGCCCGCCGTTGGACAGGCGATGCGGGCGACACTTTTTCCCATCCTGACTGTCACAGTCGGCCCCGGAATTGCACCGGATCGGTCGCGGGCGAACATGCGCGCGAGTCGCGGGCTGTACCGCCGATCGGGGATTTCACCCAGCCCCAAAAGTGTCGTAAGTGATGATTGAATTGCGACCCAGCCCTGGCGGACGCGATATGAATGGCCGCGGTTCCGCGCAGGCCCGTACTCTACTCCTGTGCTGCAAGTCGTTCGCGCCGCAGGCGCGCGGTTTCAGCCAAGGTGAACAAATGAATCGCGCGTTCCGCTTCGTCAATGGCCCATTCAGCCTGGCTGCGCCGGGCGGACGGCGGCCGGGTGTCGGGAGTGAGTTTGCGCTCACGCTCGATACGTTCATAGAGAGCGCGGGCTTCGGCGTCGCGCGTGCCCAGCAGGTCGAGCAACCGGGCGCGGCCAAGCATGGCCATGTATTGTTGCATGGTGCCGCTGGTGAGGTTTTCCGCGGCTTGAAAACACTCGATGGCGCGGTCAAGCCATTCGCGGTCCTTTTCGGTCTGACCGGTCCAGAAGAACTTGTTTTCATAGGAATAGCCAAGGGCGATATAGGCATCGGCTTTTTTCACGGGGTCTTTGACCATGTTGAGATACTGCTGATAGTAATCGGCGGCGGCATCAAAGTTGTTGCGAAAGAAAGCGATATTGCCGAGGAGGAATTTGGCAAGGGGGGCCAGCTTGCCCCCGCGGTCTTCGAGTACTTGCAGTTCGGCTTCGGCGGCGGCCAGACGCTGCTCGCGCGCCTGCTCGTTGGCACTGAACAGACCGAACTGAATATTGCGCTGGGCGTTGGAGATGGCGAGGCTGGCTTGGGCGAGTCTGTTGGCTTGGCTGCAGCTGTAAGCGCGAAACAGAACAAAAACGACGGCAACGGCGGCCAGCGCCATTAAAAGGGTTCGTGCGTGGCGCTCGATCCAAGCCTCGATCTCCATCCACGAGGTTCGGATTTCATCTTCTTTGAGGGTTTTGCGTGTGATTCGTATTTTTTTGCCCATAATGTCCGCTTTGTCGCTCCTTGAACAACGAACTTGATTAGCCGCGGCGGAGAACGGAAATCAAGCCGATTGTGGGGACTTCCTGTGGTTGCTCCTTGCACCGGAGAACGAAGCAGTTGAAACCGTCAACCGTCCGTGCGATGCAAGAAAGGTTTTTTCTGTCGAAAGATGCCGCATTTGCAAGGAAAATATGATGCGCGATGAGATTCTCCGTTTGCTGGAAAGCCATCCGGGGCGGTCGTTTTCGCTCCGGGAGATTTGTACCCGCGTGGGCGGACCAAGCGCCCAACGCGCAACGGTGCGACGGATTTTGACCTCGCTGGTCTGGGAAGGGCGGATTCGCGCCTACCGCAATCAGCATTATGGCGTGGAATCGGCGCAGGGCAATGTTACGGGGATTCTGTCGGTCACACTCAAGGGCGTTGGATATGTGGCGCCGGAGCCTGTGCCGGACGAATTCGAGGAAGGCGCGCCCGGCGACGTCATGATCTCGCGGCAGAACATGGGCACCGCCGTGCATGGCGACCGCGTGGAAGTGCATGTCATCCGCGAAGCGCTCGGCCGGCGCGAGGGCTACGTGGTGCGGGTGATTGAGCGGCGCTCGCCCTGTTTGGTCGGGCGGTTTTTGCGCCAGCGAAAAGGGGGCATCGTCCTGCCGCGCGAGGCCCGGATTGACCGAAATATCCTCGTGTCGCATTGCCCGCCCCGCGAATCGCTCCGAGACGACCAGTGGGTCGTGGTTCGGATCACCGAATGGACGGCGTGGCCCGACCCCCTGCACGGGCAAATCGAGGACGTGCTGGGGTCGGACGGCGAACCCGGTCTGGATGTGTTGTTGATTGTGCGCGATCACGGCGTGGTGCCCGATTTCCCCGAGGCGGTTGAGCGCGAGGCGGCGTCAATTCCGGCAAAGATAGACGCGGCCGCATTGGCCGGTCGGCGTGATTTGCGCGACCTGCTGACGGTGACCATTGATCCGGAGCGGGCGAAGGATTTCGACGATGCGGTCTCGCTGGAAACCCTCAAAACCGGACAAGTACGGTTGGGGGTACATATCGCCGACGTGTCGCACTATGTGCCGGAGGGCGGGCCCATAGACCGCGAGGCGCTGGAGCGGGCGACCAGCATTTATCCGGTGGACCGTGTGATTCCGATGCTGCCGGAGCGGCTCTCTAACGAGTTGTGCAGTCTGCGGCCGCGCGAGGACCGGCTGACCTTTTCCGTTCTTGCGACGCTGGACCGGCGCGGGAACGTAATGGATTACGAAATATGCCGCTCGGTCATTCGTTCGCGGCACCGGCTGACCTACCGGCAGGTGCAGGATTTGTTCGACGGTGCGCCGACAGAGCGGACAGCGGGTTTTGCCGATGCGCATGACATGCTGCTGCGGATGCGCGAACTGGCAGCCACACTGGCGGAAGCGCGGCGGCGGCAGGGTGCGCTGGACCTCGATATTCCCGAACCGGAGGTGGTGTTGGACACGGCCAACCGTGTCGTCGAGGTGCGACGCGCCGATCGCTGGGAAAGCCACCGGTTGATCGAGCAGTTCATGGTCCTTGCGAATGAAATCGTGGCGCGTCATCTCGCCCGGTGCGAGTTGCCTGCGTTGTATCGAGTCCATGAGCCGCCGAATCCGGAGAAGCTGGAGCGGTTGCGGCCGTTTTTGAAGGCGGCGGGAATCCGTTTGCCGGCCGGCGATGGTCCGATCTCCCAGAAGGCGCTTCAGCAGGTGCTGGACAGCATCAGCCGACGGGAAACCAGCCCCTTGCTGCACACGCTGATCTTGCGGGCGATGATGCGCGCCGTGTATTCGCCGAAAAACGTTGGCCACTACGGGCTGGCCAGTCCGTGCTACTGCCATTTCACGTCGCCGATCCGTCGCTATCCGGACCTTGTGGTGCATCGCGTATTAGGCGCGTGGCTGGACGGCGGGCGGGCTGCGGCAGAAAGGGTAGCGCACTGGCGCGAGACATTCGATGACGTGGGACGTCACTGCTCGGAGCGCGAGGAGCGGGCGGATGAAATCGAACGCGATGTCATCCGGGTCAAGTCGCTTGAATATATGAAACAGTTCATCGGCGAGGAATTCGAGGGCTACATTTCGGGCGTGGTGTCGTTTGGATTTTTTGTTGAACTGGCGGCCTATCCCGTGGAAGGGCTTGTGCACGTGCGCGATTTGCGCGACGACTACTACACGTTGCAGGAAGAAGAGCTGGCGTTGGTCGGTGAAGCCACAGGCCGGCGGTTTCGCTTCGGCGACAAGGTGAAGGTCGTCGTCACGCGTGTGGACCTGATCAATTTGCAGATGGACCTTGTCCCCGAGGACTTGGTCGGTGAAACACCGGAAGGCGGCGGACGAAGCCGGCGCCGCATGTTCCGCAGACGAAGACGCAGATAACAGGGGTGTAAGCCATGCGAGGGTGGTCGCGCGGCCCGACAATTCGGGAATACTTGCGGGAGGTCAACGCGGGGTTGGACCGCTATCTGACGCGGGGCGTGAAGTGGATTCTGCTCACGAATGTATTGGTGTTTCTGGCGATCAAAATTCTGTTCACGCCGCTCAACGAAGACCTTGCGCTGAAGTGGGTGGCGCAGAATCCCATTGCGCAATTGCGGGAATCGGCGAACGGCGATCTGTCGTTGCGGCTCAACGCGCTGTGCATTCCGCAGTTTTTTACGTATATGTTTGTGCACCTGAGCATATGGCATCTGGTGATGAACATGCTGTCGCTGTGGTTTTTCGGACCGCCGCTGGAGTCGCGCTGGGGTACGACGATCTTCGTGAAGTATTATCTGCTGACCGGATTTGCCGCCGGTGCCCTGCACGGCATGCTGGCGCCATTTTTCTACCGCTCCAGCTATGTCATGTTCGGCGCGTCGGGGGCGGTGTTCGCCGTGCTTCTGGCGTTTGCCATGTATTTCCCGTATGAAAAAGTGCTTCTGTATTTTGTCGTGCCAATTCCCGCGCGCGTGTTTGTCATCTTGCTCGGACTGTTCACCTTTTACTCGCTGCTCGGGAGCGGAAACGTAACTGTCTCGCATCTGACACATCTGGCCGGCTTGGGATTTGGGTATTTGTGGATACGGCTTGCGCAGGTGTTTCCCGACGCATGGTGGTTCAATGAGCGCGTGTTGCCGTTTGGGAAAAGATGGAAATAGAGAACGGTTAAGGGGAGCAAGGAAAAAGGCCGGTGCACATGTGGTGTGCACCGGCCGCAGTTTTCAGGTAGATTCACTCCCCGCTGCGAAACCGCAGTAGCGGGGAAATGTCGGTTTCAGCCGTCGGTCCTTTTCGGTGCGGGTGCCGGACGGTCGGGTTGCGGGGCATCGCCCTCGCGGGGACCGCGCGGCGGCGCCGGACGGGCTTCGGGAGCAGGCTGGCCGGTATCGCCACCTTGACGGCGTTGCCGCATCATTGCAGGCCCTTGGCCTCGCGCTTCGGGGTCGCGCGGACCGCGCGGGCCGCGGTCGCCCTCGCGGACGGCGGGGTCTCGCGGAGCACCTTCCGGGCCGCGCGGGCCACGGTCGCCCTCGCGCACGGCGGGGGGAGCCGGAGGCCGCCTTTCGCCCTCACGCGGGGGCGGACCCGGGCGAACCGCTTCACCGCGCTCGGCCTCGCGGCGCTCGGCCTCGCGGCGTTCCATCAACCGGCGTTCAACATCGCGGCGCTCAATAGCTGCGCGCTCCGCCGGCGGCACCGGCCGGTCGGGCTGGCCTTTGCGGGCCAACCCCGGGCGGTCCATCGGGCCGGGCGGTGCGGCCTCAGGGCGACCCTTGGGAACCGGTCCCGGCCGCGCGCCCCAATCCCACGCCCGGCCGAGTCGCTGGTGCAGACGTTCTTTGATTTCTCCTGCCAGAGGGCCGCGTCCCCAGCCGGCCCGCATTCGCATTCCTGCACCGGGAGCCATCATTGGGCCGCGCCCGCGTCCGGGCATTCCGCCTCGCATGGGGCCAAGAGCAGGGCCACGTCCCCAGCCGGGTCGCATTCCTGCGCCGGGAGCCATCATCGGGCCGCGCCCGCGGGCGCGCTCAGCCAATGCACGGGAAACGGCCGGACCGCGCTCCGGGCCGGCGGCTCGAATGGCTTGAATTGCCGAGCGCAAACGGGCTTTGTGGGCCTCGGTTTCCAGTTTGCCGATTTCCTCGGCTACACGCATGACGCGATCTTCATTGATTTCCTTTTCGGCCATAAGGTCGCGAAGTTCGGCGTGCAGTTTTTGCAGACGCTCTGCAATTTCTGCAGACTCTTTGCGCGTTTGCTCAGCCACGCGCCGCATCTGCTCGCGCTCCGGCGCGTCGGCAGGCGGTGCTTCGCGCCTAAACTGGGGCTGTTCTCCCCGCTCGCCCACCCAAGGAGCGACTGGGCGGCCTTCCCGCGGCCCAAACCCGCGCGGACCGCCTTTTGGCCCCATACCGCCGCGGCCGGGCGGTTGGGCCGCGACAACCAGCGGCAGTGCAATTAGTGCCGCCAAAATTGCCCCGTGTCTTGCATGCAGTTTTTTCATTTTCCCACCTCCATTTGGAATGTTTTACCGCACGGAAGGTAGTAAAGCAAAAACAAGACCCGCAAAAAACAGCCCAAAATTGGAGAAAATCGAGGCAGGGCAGCAAAAATGCACTATAACTCTCAATAATAGTTCAAAATTGAACATTTTCACGATCATTTCCGGTTTTTTCCCTTGCTGGGGCAGGATTTAAAAAAAGCCGAGCCTGTCTCAGGCTCGCGGCAACTCTTCATAAATCCATCAGCACTTGCAAATCCCGTGAGTCCGGTGGAGAGCCCTTATCTCCATCAGACATTGCGATCCTTACCCGCTTATTGCACATTGCCGATCATTTTGCGGAGCGGGCGCGAGGCCAGAAGCAGAAGCAATCCCGCTCCGGCAGTGGTCACAACAATTTGCATGAACATGGCGGGCAGGGCCTCGGTGCCTTTGGCAAACTCGCTGGCAATCAAACCTGCGATCAGATTGCCCAGCGAGGCGGCCAGAAACCACACGCCCATCATCTGGCCGACAAAACGCGGCGGGGCCAGCTTGGTTACGGCGCTCAGGCCGACCGGACTCAGGCACAGCTCGCCGAACGTGTGCAGGAGATAGGTTGCAATCAGCCAAGTTGGCCAAACTTGCCGGCCGGCCGCTGCCGACTTTGCTGCCGCAGCCATCACCAGAAAGCCGGCCCCCAGCAGGATCAGCCCCAGTGCGAATTTCGCCGGCAGCGAGGGCGCAAGATTTCGCCGCGCCAGCGCCACCCACATTGCGCCAAATATCGGCGCAAGGACAATGATGAAGATCGGATTGAGCGACTGGAACCATCCGGTTGGAATCGGGTTGATTCGGGCGGCCCATGCCGCCGGCAGCACGCGATCGAAAATGGCGAACGACCGCTGGGTGCACCGTTCGGCAAACAGATTTAGCGACGATCCGGCCTGCTCGAAGCCCGACCAGAACATGGCCGACGCCGCCAGCAGGACAAGCAGGACAAACGTTCGCTTTTTTTCCACGGCGTCCAACTTGCCGAACAGAAAAATGCCCGCGAAATACAAGGCACCGAAACCGACGATGGCGTAGCTGGCATTGCGTGCAATCGGAACCGGATTGAACTGAACCACCCGCATGAGGCCGAGAATCACGACCACGAGCAGAAGGCCGAGTCCGCCGAGAACCACATACCATGCGGGGTCCACGCGCGGCTGTGGTGCGGTCATTTTTTTTCGTGGATACAATCCGGCCTCGCCCAGATAGCCCGCCGTGGCGCGATATTGGATGAGGCCGAGGACCATCCCCACGCCGGCGGCGGCGAAGCCGTAATGCCAGTTAAACTTTTCGCCCAGCGTGCTGCAAATGAGGGGGCCGACCAGTGCGCCGAGGTTGATGCCCATGTAAAAAATGCTGAATCCGGCGTCACGGCGCGCGCCGCCTTCCGGATACAGATCGCCCACAATTACGCTGATGTTCGGCTTCAGAAGACCCGTGCCGAGGACTACCAGCAAAAGGCCCAGAAAGAAGGTTTCCGTGGCGGGGATTGCGAGCGTAAAATGGCCGGCGGCGATGATGATGCCGCCATACCAGACGGCGCGGCGGGCCCCCAGAAGCCGGTCGGCCATCCAGCCGCCCGGCAGAGCCATCAGATAGACCATCGCGGTGTAGAGGCCGTAGATGGCCGTTGCGATCTCGTCGCTGAAACCCAGTCCACCGCCGCGCACATGGCCTTGGGCGGCCTGCGTGCGCACGACCGCATCGGTCATAAACAGCACGAGCAGGGCGCGCATGCCGTAATAGCTGAAGCGCTCCCACATTTCGGTGAAGAAAAGCGTGTAGAGGCCGCGCGGGTGGCGCGAGGGCGCGGGGGGTGGGGGAGAGGACATGGACGATGGGGATGGCATGGACGTTTCTCGCGCGGTGATTTGGGTTTGGGCCTTGGCGTATCGGGTCACTTTCCGGCGGCCTTAGGGCCGCGTGTTCGGCTGGGTGCGACAGCGCTCCAGAAGTGCGCTTAGCTCGGCCGCAACATCCGGATTGTCTTTTTGGACATCCTTAGTTTCACCAATATCGTTGGCAAGGTTGTACAACTGTGGATGGAACTCGTCCTTGCGCGCAGCCGGCGGTTTGGGCTTGGCGGGTTTGCCTTCGATCCATTTCCAAGGCCCTTTGCGAATAGCAAAGACCCCGTCGGCGCTGTGAACAATCATGTGGGGCCGGAGCGGCGCGGCGGGTTTTTCGCCCAGCCATGCCGGCAGGACATTGAAGCTGTCCTCGGCGGCCTCCGTTGCCGGCGGCATCGGCACGCCAACGAGCGCCGCAACCGTGGCGAAGGTGTCCACAAGGCTGATCATCGCGTCGCAGGTGGCACCGGCTGGCGCGTGGCCCGGCCACCGGACGATATACGGCACGCGGAAACCGCCCTCCCAGACCGTGTGCTTGTCGCCCTTGAACGGCCCCATTGCTTGGAGGCCCGCTTCCCGTGCGATGCGCTGTTCTTCGCCGAAGAACTCGCCGCCGTTGTCCGCTGTGAACACCACCAGCGTATTGTCGGCCAAGCCCTTTTCATCAAGGGCAGCCAGCACGGCGCCGACCGAAGCGTCCAACTCGTGAATCCAATCGCCATAGGGGCCGGCCCCGCTGGTCTTGCGCGTCTGCGCCGACGGTGTGACGGGATTGTGAACGGCCACGGGGCAATAATAGAGGAAGAACGGTGTTCCGGGTTCCTGTTGCTTGATCCAGTCCACGGCCTTCTGCGTCAGCGTCGGCATTACTTCGTCGTCCACGCGCTGCGGGGCATCGAGGCCCAGCTGGTTGGCCCCGCGAAAGTTTTTGTATGTCTTTGGAGTCAGCGTTGATGACCGAAGACCGAAGACACGGTCGCCCTCGACAAACACGCCCGTCACGTCGCCGTGATTCGACGGCACTGCGAACTGATAGTCGAAGCCCACGTCTTGGGCGCCGGGACGCAACGGCTTGGTGTAGTCGGTCTTGTCCGACTGATAGCCCAGATGCCACTTGCCGACAATAGCCGTGCGATAGCCGAGCGACTTGAGCAGAGAAGCGACCGTGGGCCGCGTCGGCTCGATATGCAGAGGCGCCATGACGCCGAGTACCTCATATTTCAACGACGTGCGCCAGCAATAACGGCCCGTCAGAAGTCCGTAGCGCGTGGGCGAACAAACGGACGAGGGCGTATTGGCATCGGTGAAACGCACGCCTTCCCTGGCCAGACGGTCAATGTGCGGCGTGCGGACAATTTTGGGGTCGGCGCCATAGCAGCCCACGCTGCCCCAGCCGAGGTCGTCGGCCAGAATGAGGATGATGTTGGGGCGGGCGGGGCGCGATTGCGCGCCGGCGGATTGGGTCGAAGCAGACTTGCCAAAAGCCGCCGGCAGGCACTGATGCAAGCCCAACGCTGTTGCTCCGACGGTGGTTGTTTTCAGAAATGCGCGTCGTTTCATTTTCGGTCTCCTGAACGATAAACGGGTGGCCTTGTTGGCATAACTACGGCGGCAACCTGAATGAAAAGATGTGTCCTGTCAACCGCTTCGGCGACGCATAGTTGAAAATTCCCAACGTAAGAAAGACGAAAGGTGGCCCATCTCTCAATGCAAAATCCAAAATGGAAAACCCAAAATCCTATTGACACAGGGCGTGCGGCTTAAAAAAATCCAGCTTCTTTGATGGAAAAGCAACAGCGATGGAGCAAAAATTATGGCGAAGTGTGCAATATGCGGAAAGCAGCGCGGCGTGGGCAACCGGGTGAGCCACGCCAACAATCGGACGAAACGGACCTTTGAGCCGAACCTGCAGCGTTTGCGCGTGCAGGTGGGAAAAACCGTTCGCCGGCAATATGTGTGCACATCCTGCATCAAGGCGGGCAAGGTCGTCAAGGCGGTCTGATCCCGCCCGCAGCCATGACCCATATTCACAACAAGAGTCAAACCGACCGGCGCTGGACGGTTGAAGCCCCGCCGGGAGAGGAACGGCGGCTGGGGCGGATTCGGGATTTGGAGGTTCGTGTCGAACGAAAATCCAAATCCGAGATAGTCGTTCATCTCACCAACGAATTTGTCGCGGACAATTCGCCGCTGCTCGATGAAGCGCTGGGGCGGTTGTTTCCCCTCGAGCGCGGCAGCCTGATCGAGCTGGAAATGAGCGGCATCCCTTACGCGGACAGCGACGCGTTGAGCCAGCTTCTTGGGTGGGCTCGAAAAATCAATCAGGCAGGCAGCCGGTTGGTTCTGGCAAACCCCACCCCTTATGTTGCCGAGATTCTTCGCACACTGCATTTGGATGAGATTCTCCCCATCGTGCGGCGACGTTCCTTTCCTGCCGAGTGAGAGCAGAGCCATCCCGCCAAAAGCCCGATTTGTTCACTTCGGCGCGCAAGCCTCACCTTTGCGCAGAATATTTTAAAGCCGTGGAGGGTTGGGTTCCACCCCGACCGGTTCGCATTTCATTTTCCTGATTGCGTGCTTAACGAGCCAAGCCTTGCTTATCCTTCGGGCAAGGAAAGGTCCTTGATCTTGCGCTGGAGGGTGCGGCGGCTGATCCCGAGACGTTTGGCCGCCTGCGTGATGTTGCCGTTACAGAGAGTGAGAGTTTGGCGCAGGACTTCCTTCTCGACGTCGTCGAGGCGGGTATCGGGACCGACGGGCAGGAGCCATTCTCCGCGACCGGGGCTTTCTTGAAATGCCGGCGGGAGATCGCGGACCCCGATTTCATTATTTTTGCAAAAGAGAAAAGCGTTTTCGACGACATTGCGCAGTTCGCGCACGTTGCCCGGCCACGGCCAAGCCATCAGGCGCGCCAGCGCCGCCGGTGTCACGTTGGGCGCGGGGCGTCCGGCCTCTCGCGCAAAATCGGTGAGAAAACGGCCAACCAGAAGCGGAATATCGCTGGCACGCTCGCGCAGCGGCGGGACGCGCAGTGTCACCACGTTGAGGCGATAGTAGAGGTCTTCGCGAAAGCGGCCCTCGGCTACGGCGCGCTCGAGGTCTCGATTGGTGGCGGCAATCAGGCGCACATCCACTGTAACCGACTGCTGACCGCCGACCCGCATGAACTCGCGAGTTTCGAGAACCCGCAGCAGCGCCACCTGCATGGACAGCGGGATTTCGCCGATTTCATCGAGAAAGAGCGTTCCGCCGTCGGCCAGTTCGAAGCGGCCCGGTTTGCGCGCAACGGCGCCGGTGAACGCGCCGCGCTCGTGGCCAAACAACTCGCTTTCGAGCAGTGTTTCGGGCAGCGCGGCGCAATGAACAGGGACGAACGGCCCGTTGCGGCGTGGGCTGTTCTGGTGCAGCGCGCGCGCAATCAACTCTTTGCCCACGCCGCTTTCGCCGAGAATCAAGACCGTAACCCGCGTCGGGGCCACGCGCCGCATCTGCTCAAACAGCGCACGCATGGGGGGAGAGTCGCCGACAATGCCCTCGAAACCGAACTTGTGGTCCAGTTGGGCGCGGAGAGATTCGTTTTCCAATTCGAGCCGGCGCTTCTCCAGCGCCCGCGCGACCTGCACGCGCAGCTCCGCAAGGTTGATAGGCTTGGTCAGATAGTTAAAGGCGCCCAATTGCAGTGCCTCGACCGCCGAGGGGATGGTGCCGTAGGCCGTGAGGATGATCACGGGCGGGGCCGGCTGCTTCTTGACTGCGGCGCGCACAACGTCCAAACCGGCGGTTTGCGCATCGCCCATGCGTAAATCGGTAACCACCACATCCGGGGATTCTTCGTCCAGCAAGGCAACTCCTTGCGAGGCGCTGGAGGCGGTCAGGATCCGGTAGTCGCTTCGGGCGAAGGCCAGTTCAAGGGCCTGTAGGTTGCCCGGGTCGTCATCTATGAGAAGAAGTGTCGGTTGCATTGTCGTAATCAACGGGGAATGGGCCCGGCAGGAGTTCAGTCTCCTCGGTGCTTTCCTCTTCCACCAACGAGGTCTGATACGGGCGAAGCAAAATTCGATTGGGCGGGAGAATGCCGCCCGAGACAATAAAACGCATGGCTTCTTCAAAGGTTAGGTTGGTTTCCCAAACGCTCTCACGCGGCAAAAGCACCAAATACCCCGACGTGGGATTGGGCGTCGTGGGAACAAAAACATTGACGTAGGGCTCCGGGGCGCTTTCCAAAGGGGTTTCGCCCGTAGCAAAGGCTATTGTTTTAATGCCGATGCGGGGAAAATCAATGGCGACGACTTTCTTCCGGGCGCTTCCCGTCGGCAGGGCGAGCGTCTCGGCGATTTGTTTGCTTGTCTTGTAAAAGAACTTCACCAAAGGAATGCGCACCACGAGGCTTTCGGCCAGACTGATCAGCCGCTTGACGGCCGTGCGCGACGTAATCAGTCCGAACAGATATAGCATGGCCAACGCTGCGATTACCGACATGACTATTCCCACAGTCTTATAGGCCACGCTGTCGGGGGCGATTTTCCACTGTTGAATCAGGATGGGCTTGATGAGCGGCTCAAATTTGATGTAGATGGTGCTCAGCAAGAAGTTCAGGAACCAAAGCGTCGTGGCAATGGGAATAAGAAACAAAATACCGGTAATGATTCGGCGGCGGATGATGGCATAGTTGCGCGCCCAGTACCCTTTGGGCGGAGGGGGTTCCCGACGGCGCGCCTCGGCCCGCGAGATAAACCGCTCCAGTCGCTCAACTTTCTTTTCCTCGGCCATCTCTTTCTCCATCCCTTCCGTACAAGATACCGACCCGCACCGGCATTGCCAGGATTGCTTACACGCCCGGTGATTTTTCGCGCATTCGCAGGGGCAGAACAATGCGGATGATGCACGCCCAGCCGTTGCGTGAATCCACGACAATGCTCCCGCCATGGCGCTGGACGATCTGTCGCGCAATGGCCAAACCGAACCCCGAACCGCCCGGCCGCGTTGAATAAAACACCTCGAAGACCTGCTCGCGGCGCTCGACCGGAATGCCCGGCCCCGTATCCCGAATTTCAATTTGGCACACGTTGCCTTCGGCGCGACAGGCGGCCACCAGCCGGCGCTCGGGCCGGTTTTCCATGGCTTGAATCGCGTTCAACATGACGTTCCAAAAGACCTGCTGGAGCGCCGAAGGATCGCCCTCCAGAAGGCATGAACGGTCGCCTTCAAAGCGATAGTGAACATGGCGTCGCCGCATTTCCGGCTCCAGCACGGCGGCGGTTTCGCTCAGGACCGCCACGACATCCAGAGTTTGGATTTGCGCCGGCGGCGGAAGCGCGAACTGGAGAAAGTTTGTCAAGGTGGTGTTCAGCCGCCGGACTTCCGATTTCAGCAACTCCAGAATCCGGCCAGTGCGTTTCCCGGAGTCGGGACGCGGGTCGGCAATCTCTTCGCCCACCACGTCGAGATTGAGACTCAAAGCATTGAGGGGATTGCGAATTTCGTGGGCGAGGCCGGCGGCCAGAGTTCCCACGTAGGCCATACGATCGAGTTTCTCATGCGCCCGCTCGCGTTCAAGGTGGCGTCGGAAAATATGCCACAGAAACCAAAACGTCGCAACCAGCAGGGCTGAAATGCCTCCGGCCAGAGCCGACAACCACGCGGTGATCTGCCGGCTTTCACGCTGGATTTCGCCCAAGAGCACTTCGGGAACATACTTGACTTCGATGTCGCCGCGGGCTTGGCCCCCGCGCAGGATGGGCCGGCGGGCCGAGGCCGCCTCGGAGGTCGCCGGCGCGGCCGATTCGAGCCGCACGTCGCTGGCCTGTTCCGGCCCCAACTGATAGGTAACACGACCTTTCTCGTCCACGGTCAGAAACACCACGACACGGTTGTCATGGCCGAGAACGAAGCGAAGCGCCTGACGGAACTTCGGGCTGTCGCGAAGCGCCGCCGCTCCTTCGCCGGCTTCCTCTTCGAGCACGGAGGCGAGGTGCTCGACATGTTGCTGAACCAGTTCGCGGGCGCGGCCAACGATCTGGCGCTTGCGCGCTTCGACCGCAAAGACCGTTACCAGCGTCAGGCCGAGCGCCAGCATCAGCAGACACGCCAAACCGAAGAAGAAGATTTTGGCGCGAAGCGAGGGCGACCAGGCTGGGATTCGGAGAAACATGGAATGCCGCACAGACGGCCGGGCATGCCGATCAAGAGCCGGTTCAACTTGTGCGCAGCGAATTGCGCTTTGCAGAAGAATATGTGCAGTTGCCGGCGGGGCGCTGTCAATCAAATCAAACTGGGGCGCCCCACGCCGCCATGATTACGCGCGGGTTGGGATTGTGTTGCTTTCTCTCTTGACGGCGGTGGGAAGCCGTCTCCAAGTAGTCGCGTCGGATGCGAAAGGGTGGGCGGGAGCGGCCGCGCATGGGACGAGATGCAGGCCGAAATTTCATCGCGCAAGAGGACTTTCCATGAAGGTATTGGTCATTGGCAGCGGGGGCCGCGAGCATACGCTCGTGTGGAAAATCGCGCAGAGTCCGCGTGTGCGGCAGGTATTCTGTGCCCCCGGCAATCCGGGCATCGCGCGATCTGCCGAATGCATTGCTTTGCCGGTCAAGCCGCCTTTTTCCGAATTGGTCGAGTTTGCCCGGCGCGAGCAAATCGCCCTCACCGTGGTCGGCCCCGAAGACCCACTGGCCGAAGGCATTGTAGATGCCTTCGAGCAGGCCGGACTTCGCATTTTCGGCCCCAATCGCCTTGCCGCGCAGATGGAGGCGAGCAAAAAGTTTGCCAAAGCGGTCATGCTCGAAGGCCGTGTGCCGCAGGCCTCATATGCCGAGTTCACTTCGCTTGAACCGGCGCGCAGATACATCGCCCACTGCCCGGTGCCGTTTGTTATCAAGTTCAACGACTTGGCCAAGGGCAAGGGCGTGAGCATCCACAGCGACCGCACCGAAGCGGAAGCAAAACTGGCCGACATTTTTGAGCGGCGCGTTTTTGGCGACCCCTCCAACGGCGTTGTGATCGAGGAGTTTTTGGAAGGCGAGGAGGCCTCGGTGCTCGCTTTTGTGGACGGCCGGGTGGTTCTTCCCATGGAAGCGGCCCAAGATCACAAGGCAATCTTTGACGGCGACCGCGGCCCCAACACCGGGGGCATGGGGGCGTATTGTCCCGCGCCGGTGGTGGACGCGGCAATGGCTGAGCGGGTGCGGAGGGAGATTTTAGAGCCGACCGTTGCAGCGCTGGCCCGTCGGGGCATCATTTATAAAGGTGTTCTTTATGCCGGCCTGATGATCGGCAAAGACGGTCCCAAAGTGCTCGAATTCAATTGCCGGTTTGGCGACCCGGAAGTGCAGGCCGTGCTGCCGCGTCTTGAAAATGACGTGGTGGACGTGATGGACGCAGCGGTGGACGGGCGGTTGTCGGCCATGGAGTTGCGGTGGAGCCGCCAGCATGCAATTTGTGTGGTCGCGGCATCGGCAGGCTATCCGGGCGATTACGCAAAAGGCAAAACAATAAACGGACTTGACGAGGCGGAAAAAGAGGCATTGGTTTTCCATGCAGGAACTGCGCGGAAGGATGGACAAATTGTGACAAACGGAGGGCGCGTGCTGGGCGTAACGGCTCTGGGCGATACGCTGGCCGAAGCGCAGAAAAAAGCCTACGCCGCGCTGGAGAAGATCCACTTCGAGGGGATTTACTATCGGCGGGATATTGGTTATCGCGCGCTGAAACGGGAGAAGTGAACCCAAGCGACAGGGCTGTGGATCTGCATGGACAAATAGAAGGTTGAACTATAGACGGCAAACTGAGGTGGTAACTGCGAGCCTCAACTGAATCTTAAAGGAGCAGAGTGGATGTCTAAACAATCCAAAACCCAAAGTCCAAAATCCCCAATCGAAGTCGCCATTCTTGTGGGCAGCGACAGCGACTTGCCGGTCATCGCACGGGCGGCGGCAACGCTTGAAGAGTTTGGCGTTCCCCACGAGGTTCAAGTGCTCTCGGCCCATCGGACACCGCACTTGCTCGAAGAATACGTGGCGTCCTTTCCCGAGCGCGGAGTCAAGGTTGTCATCGCCGCTGCCGGAAGCGCGGCGCATCTGGCGGGAAAGCTCGCTTCGATGACCACACTGCCGGTGATCGGCGTGCCGTTGGATGCGGGCGGACTGGGCGGACTGGATGCGTTGCTGTCCACGGTCCAGATGCCCGGTGGAATCCCGGTGTTAACCGTGGCCATTGGGGCGGCTGGAGCAACAAATGCGGCGTTGGGCGCAATCGAAATCCTGGCGCTGTCGCAGCCGGAACTGCGCGAAAAGCTGGCGGCGCACCGAAAAAAAATGGCCGACACGGTGGCGCGGAAGAACGCCGAACTGCAAGAGCTGGGAGTGGCGGAATATGTCCGAAAAAAAGCTGCTCATGGATAAGCGGGCGCTGGCGCACGCGCTCGACAAAATGGCCGAGGGGATTTTAGCGCTCAAACCCGACATTGCGCGCCTCGCGTTGGTTGGCATTCGTACGCGGGGAATCAATCTGGCCGAGCGGCTCAAGACCCGGCTCGATCATTTGTGCCGGTGCGAAGTGCCCATCGGCGCGCTTGACATCACACTGTATCGCGATGATTTGTCGCAGTTGGCCAGCCAGCCGCTGGTCGGTGAAACGCACCTCGCCTTCGGCGTCGAAGGGCGCGAGATTGTTCTCGTGGACGATGTGCTGTACACGGGCCGGACGGTGCGGGCGGCGCTCGACGCCATCGTTCACTATGGCCGTCCGCAGCGCATTATTCTCGCTGTTCTTGTGGACCGCGGAAACCGCGAGTATCCCATTCAGCCCGATGTGGCTGCCGTAAAGATCGAAACGGCCGCCAATCAGAATGTTCAGGTCCGGCTCGAAGAACTGGACGGCGAAGAGCATGTCCTGTTGGTGACCAAGGGGGCGGAAGACACGCATTTTTGAATGCTGAATGCTGAACGATGAACGATGAATGATGAATAATATAGGGCAGATGATGCGTATAAAATAAAGGCGGAAATTCGAATGCCTGCTGTGATCTTTGGCCATAAACAAGAAGTTGGAAGAGGCTCTTCGCGAAGCGGCGAAGTGGGAGAGCAAAGAGCCGAGCACCCTATTGATGCAGAACAGGTGCGGGAATGAGCCGGACGCTTTCGAGCGCAGCTATTGGCATGCCCCACAGTATCCTTCATCACTCATTGTTCTTTCGCACTTGTCATGGCGCTTCTACTGTTCTTTTCCCCGCCGGTCTTCGCCTATCCTCTTCATCATTCATCATTCCGCATTCATCATTTCTTTACGGAGCGTAGTCGCATGATCGAGGCGCGCAAAGACGAGAAGCCGTTGGAGTTCCGTCAGGAACATTTGTTGGGGTTGGAGTATCTTGCGCGCGAGGAGATTGAGTGCGTGCTGCAAAACGCGGCCGCGTTCAAGCCAACCCTCGACCAGAAGGTCAAAAAGATGCCCACATTGCTGGGCAAGACCGTGGTGAACCTGTTTTTCGAGAACAGCACGCGCACGCGCACCAGTTTCGAGATTGCGGCCAAACGCCTCAGCGCCGATGTCATCAATTTCACCGTCGGCACGTCGTCGGTGGCCAAGGGCGAGTCGCTGCTGGACACCGCGCGTACCATCGAAGCCCTCGGCAGCGACATCATCATCATGCGCCATTCCTGCCCGGGCGCCTGCCATTTGCTGGCCAGCCATTTGCGCTCGGCGATCATCAATGCCGGCGACGGCTGTCACGAGCACCCGACGCAGGGGCTGCTGGACATGTTCACCATGCGCGAGAAGAAAGGCCGGATCGAAGGCCTGACCGTTACCATCCTCGGCGACATTCTCCACAGCCGTGTGGCGCGGTCGAATATCTGGGGGCTGACCAAGCTGGGGGCCCATGTCCGCGTGTGCGGCCCGCGCACGCTGATTCCCCGCGGCATCGAGGAACTGGGCGTGCAAGTGTTTTATAATCTCGAACAAGGCATTCGCGATGCCGATGTCATCAACATCCTGCGGATTCAGCGCGAGCGGATGGACAGCAACATGTTTCCGAGCATCCGCGAATACCGGCTGCTCTACGGGCTGACGCACGAGCGGTTGCGGTTTGCCAAGCCGGATGTTCTGATCATGCATCCCGGGCCGATCAATCGCGGCATCGAGATTTCGCAGGGGGTGGCCGACGGAGAGCACTCGGTCATCAATCAACAGGTCACCAACGGCGTGGCCGTACGCATGGCGGTTTTGTTTTTGCTGCGACAGGCGCGGGCGCAAAAAACCGAATTGGAAAAGGCGGAATGAGGACGGACACCATGGGCGGGATTTTGATCAAAAACGGACATATCATTGATCCGGCGAATCGCGTGGACGCACGCCGTGATGTTCTGGTCGAAGGGGGGCGCATTGCGGCAGTGGGCACCGGCTTGTCGGCGCCCGACGCACAGGTGATTGATGCCGCAGGATTGTATGTCCTTCCCGGATTTGTAGACCTCCATGCCCATTTGCGCGAGCCGGGCCGCGAAGATGAAGAGACCATTCGCACGGGCACGCGGGCCGCTGCAGCCGGCGGCTTCACCAGCGTGTGCGCCATGCCCAATACGACGCCGATCATTGACCGGGCTACCGGCATCAACTACTTGCGGTCGGCAACCCAGCGCGACGCCGTCGTGAATGTTTTTCCCGCCGCCGCGGTCACGGTCGGCCAGCAAGGCAAGGAGATCACGGAGTTCGGCGATTTAATCCAGCGGGGCGCTGTCGCATTCACCGATGACGGCCATTGTGTGGCCGACGCCGAGATCATGCGCCGCGCTCTCGAATATACAGCCATGTTTGATGTCCCCGTTCTCGACCACTGCGAAGACCCGATGCTGAAGCGCGACGGGGTGATTCACGAAGGCCGCGTTTCGATGATGCTCGGCCTGCGCGGCATTCCCGCGGTCTCCGAAACCGTGATAGTGGCGCGCGACATTGCCCTTGCCGAATATGTGGGCGGGCATGTCCACATTCAGCACGTCAGTGCGCGCCGCTCGGTCGAACTCATCCGCGAGGGCAAACGGCGCGGCGTCCGCGTCACGGCCGAGGTGACCCCGCATCATCTGGCCTTGACGGAGGAGGCATGCCTCAATTTCGACACCAACGCCAAAGTCGCTCCGCCGCTTCGTTCCGAAGACGACCGTCAGGCTCTCATTGAGGGGCTGCTGGACGGCACGCTGGACGCTATCGCCACCGACCATGCCCCCCACACCGACATCGAGAAAGACATGGTTTTCACTGAGGCGCCGTTCGGCATGATCGGCCTCGAATTTGCCTTTGCGGTCTGCCATGGCGAACTGGTGGCAACCGGCCGGATGGATTTGGCGATGCTGGTGGCAAGGATGACAGCAATTCCCGCGGCGATTCTTCGGCTCAACAAGGGAACGCTGTCGGTCGGCGCGGACGCCGACATTACGATTGTGGACTTGGGACTGGAGAAAACGGTTTCGCGCGGCACGCTGCTGTCGAAAAGCTACAACACGCCCTTTCTGGGCAAGACGCTGCGCGGCTTCCCGGTCCATACCCTCGTCGGCGGGCGGTTGGTCTATTCAAACGGCAGGATCGTCTGATCAAGAAACTGCAACGCTGGCTGCCACGGGTTTTCTCCGATGCACACAGACAAATGCGGAAAAAAACGCGTGTTCGCGCCTGTGGTGGAAACGACGCGCTTGACCGATGACATTGTGCGGCTGGTCTTCGAGGCGCCGCAGATTGCGGCGGGCGACCAGCCGGGGCAGTTCGTGGCCATTCGCGCCGGCCAGACCGACGCGCCGCTCCTTCGCCGGCCGTTCAGCATTGGCGGGTGCGACGAGCGCGGCCGCATCGAGATCGTCTTTCGGATCATTGGTGTGGGAACCCAACTTCTGGCGGCACGGCGTCCGGGCGAAACGCTCGATGTAATCGGGCCGCTTGGCCGTCCGTTTGAGATCGGCCCCGATGCCAGGGATTTGCACAGTTGCAGTCAGGCGCAGGACGCGCGGCCGGCCAGAGCGGGTGTTATCTGCCTTGTTGCGGGCGGACTGGGCGCGCCCCCAATTGTCTTTCTGGCCCGCACGCTCCGGTCGCTCGGCATTCCCGCGGTTCTTTATTATGGCGTGCGCACAAAAAGCGAACTGGCCCTGCTTGGGAATGTTGAAAACGAGGTTCAACGCCTTGTGGTCAGCACCGACGACGGAACAGCCGGCCATCGCGGCGTGATCAGCGAAGTTGTGGCGCGCGAAATTGGCGACGACGCCTCTATTTACGCATGCGGGCCGCGCCCGCTGTTGGAGGCATTGATTTGCCTCGCACGCGAACGCAATCTCCCCGCCCAGCTGTCCTTTGAGCAGCAGATGGCTTGCGGGGTCGGCGCATGTATGGGCTGTTCGATTGAAACTGCGCGCGGCTATCAGCGCGTTTGCACCGAAGGACCGGTGTTTCCCGCCGAGATATTTTTCGCTCCGCAGAAAACCAACCAATAGTTGATGGTGGGAATTGCCTGCGCAGCGGAAGGGAGACAGCGCGGTCAGCAAGTCTCCCGCAGCGCTTTCGCGCACTGCGGGTAGATTGTGTTCCGGGCGCGTTCGAGGTCGTCGGGAAAATCTATTTCCGTCCAGGGCAGGCCGCCGATGGGAATTGCGCGGAAGGGATGCAGGCCGGCCAGATGGTTGATGCATTCGGGGAGCCAGAGACGTCGGAAGCGTTCGGGCTGCTGTTGGACAAGGATTTCAAAGGCGGCATCGGCTGTGGCCGGCCCGAATTTGACGAGACCAAGATTTTCACCAGCGGCCTCGTCGGACGCAAGCAACTTGCTGATGCGGGCGACCGTGCCGCAGCCGTCGAGCGCGATTTTCATCTCCTCGTCGCCCATGGCCGAGCGCGGCTCGTAAAGGAGGGCGTTGGGGGATTCGGACTTGATGAGCAGGGGCAGCAGCGCCGGGTGAAACACAACGTCGCTGTTGAGAACGAGGGTGCCATCGCGGGCAAACTCGCGCGCACAATAAAACGAGTACAAGCTGTTCGTCGTATCGTATTCTGCGTTATGGTAAAAGCGCACACAGAAATCCGCTGCTCCGGCGCGGACCTTCTCGGCGCAAAACCCTGTAACAATCGCCACGTCACGGACACCGGCCCATTGCAGCGCGCGCAGTTGAAAGCGAAGGATGGTTTCCGGACCCAGCGAGAGCAAACACTTGGGCAGCGCATCCGTGGAGGCTCCCATGCGAAGCCCGCGTCCGGCGGCGAGAATCAGAGCCTTCATTTCGGCGGTATCTCCAACAGGCGATAAATTTCGGCCACCGCGCGATCGGTGGCGCGGCCCGGATCGTGGAAGTAGTCGGCGGCAGCGGCGCGGCGAATGTCGGCATGCTCATCGGGATGTTTCAATGCATGCAGCACGACGTCGGGCAGTTGCGCGGCATCGGAGACCACATAACCGGTTCGACGGCCCCACGTGTCAAGGTCAATAGTTTTTCGATAGTGGGCAAACAATTCCGGCACGTCGAGAAAGATAATCGGGCGGTCGAGCACCAGAAACTCGTTGGCGACCGACGAGGCGTCGCTAATCAGAAGATCGCTCACAAACAGCAGCGGCGTTACGTCGTAGTCGCTTACAAAATGAAACGACGGAAACTGCTGCTGAAGTTGGCGAATGCCTTCAGGGCCGCCGAATTTCGTGTGTCCGGGCAGCAGGCTTAGATCGTGCAGCTTCACAACAAAATTGACCGGCAGCCGGCCGATCAACTCGACTATGGTCGAGCCGACCTTTGCAATCGAAGACCGGGAGCTCCATGTCGGCGCGTAGAGAACTGTCGGCTTCGTCAGATCAAGTCCGAGCTGTTCGGCGATGGCGCGGCGATCCAGCGAACCGTCCACAAGCGGATCGAGTTTGGGCATGCCGATCAGCACGAACCGCGGATCGTCGGGCGGGAAGATTCCCTTTTCGACAAAACGACGCCGCTGGTATTCGCCGAAAAGAAACAGGCGATCATAGCGCGCCATCTGGGGTGTGAAGGCTTTGCCCTTGAACGACATGCCGTGAAAAATATGCGCTTTCTTCCGGCAGCGGCGGCCGATCATTTTAGGGTCGGCGCTGACATAAAGGTCGAAGCGGCCCAAGCGGGCGCAAAAGGATGAGGTAAAGTCGTCGGCGCGAAGTCCGAGCGGCGCGTAGAGGGCGGCAATATCGCGGTTGCCGGCGTCCTCGGCAAAAACAAAAATGCGCAAGCGCGGATCGCCCCGCAAACGGTCGGCCACGCGCCGGAACATCACGTAGTTCATTGGCGCCGCCGAATAGAAAAGAATAAAACGTTGTGATTGCTTGCCGAACATGGTCCGTCCCACTGGCGGCAGGATTCACAGGACAAAGGGATTTCTGTCAATCGGCAATTTGTTGGGGAAGGCATTAAGAATGACCCTGAGTCTGTCGGGAGACCGTGTGAAGCGTCGTTTGGGATGTATGGATTTTCCACCCCAAGGGGTTTTTCCGGGCGGGCCGGTCGTTCACTCCCGCAGGGACGATATGCGTTTTCCGACCGGCCTTTAAAGGCGCCAGCGGTGCAGGAATATTTTGCCAAACGGACCCAGCATCCGGTCGCCGTGTTCATTGATGACGATCAACCGGGCCGGCCGTTTGCCGGTTGCGTCCGGCGGAATTGCCGCGAAGCAAATCTGTGCTGTCTCGCGATTGACTTGGGGCGGGGAAACAATCACGCCGCGAAACAGGATTCGATTGCCTGTTCCGTCGCGATTGATTCCATATAGTCCCGAGACTCCTTTCTCGCCAACCGCGCAGTAAATGATCCGTTCGCAATCCAGCCACTGGGGATGTCGGCACAGATGGATGCCCAGCGGCGTAATCCGGCGGGACAAGCCGCCGGACGCAGCAATCATGGAAATGGCGGAACCACTGGTTGGGCCGAGCCAGGAAGAATAGGCAATCCATTGTCCTCTTGGCGACCAGGCCGGTTCGGAATCGTCCGATTCCTTGCGTATCACTTCGATTAGGTCTTGCACGGTGCCATTGTCCAGATTCGCCACCGACAACGTTGCAGGGACATAAGTTTTCGCGCCTTCCGCGGGTGCTTGGTGAAAAAATGCAATCTGCCGGCCGTCGGGGGAGAAAGATGGATAGTTGTTCCAGCGGTTGTTGGCCACAAGTTCCCGAATCGCACGCGTGTGCGTGTTCAGAAGCACAATTCGGCTGGTTCGTGGAGTTGATGCCGCGGCAACCGCGACAAGTGCCAATGTGCTGCCGTCGCTGCTGGCGGCCAGATACAAGCATTGCCCGCCCAACGCGCTGTTTTCTGCCTCATCCGGCAGGACGCGCGCAATCTCCGACGTGGCAAAATCCATCCGATACAGATGCGGACGTGCATTAGCCGTGTCTGTTCGCAGTGTTCCATAGAAAAAGACGCTGTGCCGGCAAACAGCGTAGGCGTGTTCGGGAAGATTGGGCGGGATTTGCGGGTGGACTGTTTGCCCCCAAATTCCGGTTGATGATGCAATGCCGAGATACAACAAAATGGCGACGCAAAACAAAATGCTCCGATCCATGATTGAGTTCCCCCTTCCAAGACAATCCTTGTCGGGAAGCGATTAACTCCTGCTCAGGAGATCTCTCTGGTGGACCGACTCACCCTTTTTGTCGCAGCGCTGATGTCGTGAAGGAGGTGTCTTGCAGCAAACAGCGGTTTGGGATATCCAACAATCTGTAAATTTATATTACAACACGGCCGCCGGTTGTCAAGCCCATTTGCGTGCGCCCGCGTGAAATTTCCCTTGCCAGACTTTTTTTGGGCCGCCACACTCGCATACGAAGAGGACGCCCACCCCACAGGAAGGGAAGGATATCCTGCGCCGTCCGCAATGTTCCCTATAAGAGATTGCAAACATGGGCAAGAAACAGAAGATTTTGGTTTTTCTGACTGTTGTTGGCAGTCTGGCCTACAACCCTTCGCGCGGTGCTCTACGCGCGGCCGCATCCGATTCGGCTGCTTCAACCGCTGATGTTTTGTTTTCCTGCGCATTTGAATCGGACACTTGGTTCAAGGAATGGGGGCTGCGGGCGCCCGACCCCCATACCGCCCTTGTGGCCGAAGACCCGGGCCTGAAGTTCGAGCCGCTTTGCGGCAAGGCTTTGCGCATCAAGGTGGACCGCGGCGACCATTATGGGGTCAGTTTGTCATTTCCCTTTCAAAAGCGTGTCGGTTTTGAGCCCGAAGAGATTTACTTCCGCTACTACTTGCGCTTGGCCGACGACTGGAATCCCCGGCAGGGCGGCAAGTTTCCCGGCTTCGGCGGCACGTACGGGCGGGCCGGTTGGGGTGGACGGCGCGTCAATGGCCGCGACGGCTGGTCGGCGCGCGGCTTGTTCCGCGGCCAGAAAGGCGGCAAGACCCCCATTGGCTTTTACTGCTATCATGTGGACATGCGCGGCCAATACGGCTCCGAATGGGTCTGGGACAGGGATGGTTTGGGTTTGCTCGAAAACAACCGATGGTATTGCATTGAGCAATACGCCAAAATGAATACACCCGGACAGAACGACGGTGTCCTGCGCGGCTGGGTGGACGGACGTCTCGCCTTTGAGAAAACCGACGTCCGCATGCGCGATGTCCCCGCGCTCAAAATTGAGTCGGTTTGGGTGAACATCTATCTCGGCGGGTCATGGACGGCCGAACGCGATCACCATCTGTACATAGACGAGCTGGTCATTTCGCGGAAACCGATCGGCCCGCTCGCCGCCGCCGCATCCAAGAGTGGCGCACCGTCGGTCGCACGCCCCACAAAACAAACCGGCATGGCTTTTCCCGCAGATGCGTGGGAAGAGACCACGCCCGAATCGCAGGACGTGGACTCCGCAAAACTCCGGCAGGCGCTCGACTATCTTCGGGAGAATGCCGGCCGCGACGGCGTCCGCGAAGCTGTTGTTATTCGCAACGGCCGCATGATATGGAAAGGCGACAACATTGACCACCAGCACGGCGTATGGTCGTGCACCAAGTCCTTCACCAGCACTGTGCTGGGGCTGTTGGTGGACGATGGAAAAGCAACGTTGGACACGGCGGCGATGAAATACCTGCCGGCCATGGCCAAGACCTTTCCCGGCGTCACGTTGCGCCACTTTACGACCATGACGTCGGGCTACTATGCCGTCGGCGACGAACCACGCGGTTCCTATGCGCACGGGCCCAGCACTACGTGGTGGCTGCCTGGCGACAAGCCCCTGTTTTCGCCGCCCGGTTCCAAGTATGCCTACTGGGATTCGGCGATGAACCAATTCGGCCATGTGCTGACGCGGATTGCCGGCGAACCCATCGAAGACTTGTTCAAGCGCCGGATCGCCGACCCCATCGGCATGGACCGCGCCAAATGGGACTGGGGCGAATTTGCGGACATCGAGGGGCTCAAGGTCAATGGCGGGTCGGGCAACAGCAACCGCCATATGATGATCAGCGCACGCGAGATTGCCCGCTTCGGTCACCTCTTTCTCAATCGTGGCAACTGGAATGGCCGCCAATTAATTAGCACGCAGTGGGTGGACGCGGCCACCACCGTTCAGGTACCCGCGACCCTACCCATCGGCCATCCCAGCAGCGACGGCGGTCCGGGGCAGTATGGGTTCAACTGGTGGGTCAACGGCATGGGCCCCAAAGGGCGGCGCAAATGGCCCGAAGCGCCGCCGCGCACCTTTGCCGCCATGGGGTACAACAACAATGTCGTACTTGTCATTCCCGAATGGAAGATGGTGGTCGTGCGGCTGGGGCTGGATCAGAGCGACCGCCCAATCGGTGATGCCGCCTATAGCACCTTTCTCGGAAAAGTGGGCGCAGCAATCACGAATTGACAGTGCTCTTTTCGGACGGTTTTCCTTGTAAATCGTTGAAAGCAACTTTCTCGTTTTCAAAAACATAACAGGAGGTGCGTTACATGAAACAAACTCTGTATTATGGACTGGCCATCGCTCTGGCTGCGGCACTGTGTATGGGGTCGGCGGGAAAAAGCGCGGGCACGAAAAGGGGCCAAGGCCGCAAGGCCGCCAAAGAGGCTCCCGCGGCCATTGAGCCGGCCAAAGCCACTCCTCCGGCGTCTGCCGAGGGCTGGGTCTCTCTGTTCAACGGGAAAGACCTCACAGGATGGAAACAGATCAACGGCACGGCAAAGTATCACGTCGAGGACGGCTGCATCGTCGGCACGACCGTCAAGGGCAGCCCCAATTCGTTTCTTTGCACGGAAAAGAACTACAGCGATTTTGAGTTCGAGTGCGAGGTGAAATGCGACCCCCGTCTGAATTCCGGCATTCAGATTCGCAGCGAGAGCAAAAAGGAATACAAGGACGGTCGGGTCCACGGCTATCAGGTCGAAATCGCCGACAATATCAATGCCGGGCATGTCTATGACGAAGCGCGCCGGGCGCGGTTCCTCGACCTCGAAAAGAACGACAAGACCAAGAAGGGCGGCCCATACAAGGCAGGGGAATGGAACAAGTATCGCATCCTCTGTATCGGCCCGCGCATTCAGACTTGGATCAACGACACCAAGGTGGCGGACTTTACCGACACGATGACGGCCTCGGGTTTCATCGGTTTGCAGGTGCATTCCTTTGGCGGCACCCCTGAGGCGCAAGTCCGCTGGCGCAATATTCGGATTCGGGAGATTACAAGATAATTAGGGCGGCAATGGGTTGGGTGTCCGATCCATCTGCAGCATCCATGCCGGTGAAGGAGCCATGTTTCATGGAACGCCGTGCTTTTTGCAGTCGCATGGGCACCCTGCCTGTGTCGCTTCTGGCGGCAAACCAAGCTGTCGGAGCACCGGCAAAAGCGAAAAAAGCTGAAGCCGCGCCGGGTGCCATGCCCCAGATTCCGTTTGGCAAATACACGGTCTCGCGCTTGGTGGTCGGCGCCAACCCCTTCCATGCGGGCTCGCACTTGTCCGTGTTTGTGAACAACGAAATGCGGGCCTATTACACGACGGAACAGAAGCTACAAACCCTGCGCCGTTGCGAGGCGGCCGGCATTTCGCTCTGGCAGGGCAGCGACCAACACCACTGGGTTTATCGCCAGTATCGGGAGCAGGGCGGCAAGATGCTGTATATTTCTCTGGGGCGGGGCGATGTCCCTGACGCCGGAGAGTATCTCAAGCAACTCCTCGATGTTGGCTGCATCGGCATCGCCCATCACGGCGAAGTAACAGACTCGCTGTTCAAGGCGGGAAAACTCGACCGCATCCACGACTATCTCAAACGTGTGCGCGATGCCGGTGTGCTGGTCGGCGTTTCCACCCACATGCCCGACGTGGTGGACGCCGTCGAATCGAAAGGCTGGGACATTGATTTTTACATGACGTGCGTCTATGAGCGACATCGCACGCGCGAGGAACTTAAAAAAATGCTGGGCTATGTGCCCATTCCCGTGCGCGAGGTGTATCTCGAAGAAGACCCGCCGCGGATGTTCAAAGCGATGCGCCAGACCCGGCGCACCTGCTTTGCCTTCAAAATTCTCGCCGCAGGCCGCCTGTGCGACCGCAAGGAATCTGTGGAACAGGCCTTTCGTCAGACGTTCGAGGGCATCAAGCCGACGGACGGAGTGATCGTTGGCATTTACGACAAGTTCAGCGATCAAGCGGCCGAGAACGCCGAATACACGCGGCGGTTCAGCGCGTTGAGCCATTCGTAGTCAATCAGTTCGCAGGGCACACTTCAGTTGGGTGTGTGTAGTGCCAGCTGGAGTTTGCCGTTCTTCACACGCTTCCATACTGTTTGCGCTGTCGGAGGAACCCCATGGTCGCAACACGCAGAGAACTTCTCAGCAGCGGCCTCGGCGCTCTGCCGCTCACCGCTTTGGCCCTATTTCCAACATACGGCTATGCCGCGACCCGCGAAAAACAGGACCGCGCCGACCTTGGCGGTTCTGCTTCTTCGGCGTCGCGCCAGAAATTCGGCGTCTCGACTTACTCCTTCTGGCAATTCCGCCGCGAGCGCGTCGAGGTCGCCGACTGCATCGAGCGCGCCGCTGCCCTAAGCTTCGACGGCGTCGAGATTCTCCACCGCCAGATGGCCGGCGAATCGAACGACTATCTCCAGTTGCTCAAACGCACCGCATTCGTCAACGGACTTGATTTGATTTGTTTGTCCATCCATCAAAGCTTTCTTTCGCCCGACCCTGCAGTGCGGCAAAAGAACATTGATCACACGCTTCGCTGCATCGAACTCGCCTACCAACTCGGCATTCCGGCCATGCGCCTCAACACCGGCACGTGGGGCACATCGGGCTCATTCGACAAACTGATGGCAAACAAGGGCGTGGAGCCGCCGCTCGAAGGCCACACCGACGAAGAGGCTTTCGGATGGGTCATTGCCGCGATCGAGAAATGTTTGCCCCGCGCGCAGGAATGCGGCGTTGTGCTGGCGCTCGAAAACCACTGGGGACTGGCGCGGACGGCCGAAGGGCTGCTTCGCATTGTCAAGGCGGTTAACTCACCATGGCTTCGCGCGCTCTTGGACACGGGGAACTTTCTCGAAAACATGTATGAGCAGTACGAAAAGGTCGCGCCGCACGCGGTCATGGTGCACGCCAAAACCTATTTCGGCGGCGGTCTGTGGTATTCGCTCGACATAGACTACGCGCGCGTGGCGGCGATCCTTCGCAAAGCGGCCTTCCGCGGCTATATCTCGCTGGAATTCGAAGGCAAGGAAGACGCTGCGACCGGCGTGCCCAAGAGTCTCGACTTGCTGCGAAAGGCTTTTGCATAAGACGGGAACGGGCAATGACCGGCCTCGAACGCATTCAATCGGTTCTGGCGGGCCACCCTACCGACCGCCTGCCCGTCTTGCCAATGCTCCACACAGGGCTGGCGGGGATTTTTGGCGTGCCGCTGGGGCAGTTTTTTACTTCTGCCGAAGCAATGGCCAACGTCATGATCGCAGCCCAACGTCGCTTCGGATTCGACGGTGTGCAGTTGACACTGGGCGTGGTCGGCGAGGTTGAAGCGCTGGGTGCAAAAACCGAGCAGCCCGAAGACGGCGCTCCGATTTTGCGCGAAAATCTGCTGGCCGACCTCGGCCGTCTCGACGGTCTGCGCGGGCGCGATCCGACGCGCGGCGGCCGAATGCCGCTGTTCTTCGGTGCAGTTTCGCGCGTTGTTGAAACCGTCGGCCGCGACACCTTTGTCCTTGCCACCATGCGCGGGCCGATGCTGATTGCTTCGCAGCTGCGCAAGCCGGAGACGATTCTTGTGGACATGCTCGAAAGCCCCGATGAGGTTGCCCGCATGTTGGACTTTTCGGTCGAGGTTGTGCTCCGTGTTGCCCGGCCGCTTCTCTCTACCGGCGCGCACGGCATCCTTTTGGGCGAGGCCACATGCTCGCCTAGTTTCATCTCGCCCGCCCTCTACCGGCAACTTATTCTGTCGCGCCATCAGCGGCTGGTCGCGCAACTCAAAGCGATGGGGTGGACGTGCGTCGGACTTCACGTCTGTGGAAACATCACGGCAATTCTCGACGACTTGATTTCGACGGGCGTTGATTTTTTCGACGTGGACTATCAGGTGGACGCCGCGCAGGTTGCCCGACACGTCGCCAACCGTGTTGCGCTTCGCGGCAACCTCGATCCCAGTGCCGACTTTCGTTTCGGCTCGCCTGAGAAGATCAAGGCCTCGACCCGCGCCCTGTGCAGGGCCGTCGCCGGAACGCGGTGGATTGCCGGTAGCGGCTGCGATATTCCCGCCGGCACGCCGGCCGAAAACCTTGCCGCCTTCGTCCAGACCGTTCGGGAAGCCGAATGAATTCAAGGTCGGCCGCAGCGTGAAGGAAATCTCTTGCTTCGCTTCGGGCAAGCGGCAACCATCGGCCTCAGCACGTGAACCGCGATCATCCGTCAGCCGCCGATACGCATGTCCCCCAATCCGGTCAACCGCGCCCTGCTTCGCGCCGTTCAACTCAGTTCCAATCTGGCGACTCTGGCCGCGTGCCGGCTGGTGCGTTGGACGGGCAAGAGCCGTGAGGCGGTGCATCCCAAGCATCTGGTGGCCGAGCCGGCGGTCGGTTGGTATGTGGATTTGGTGCGAAGCGGCGACTGTATTCTCGATTTGGGCGCGGGGACGGCGATTCACGGCGCGCGATGCGCCGCGGCGGGTGCGGCCCTTGTGGTTGCGGCGGAATTGAGCGAAAGAAACTTGGCAAAGGCTCGCGGCCTCGCAAGCGGCGGAAAAGTCCGGCTGGTGCGCTGCGACGCCACGCGCCCGCTGCCGTTTCGCGATGGCGTATTCACCGGCGCCCTGTTGCTCGACATTTTGGAACACCTCGCCGGGCCGGAAACCGCGCTGCGCGAGGTTGTCCGCACGCTGCGGCCGGGCGGATGGGTTGCCGTCGCTCTGCCGAATTCGCAAACGAAATGGAAGCAGCGCTACCGGCGGGCGGGACTGCCTTGGATGAGCGACCGCGACCACAAGCAGGAATACACGTGGCCGCAGATCGCCGACCTGCTCAAAACAGCGGGTTTGCGCATCGAATCGGGGCCGGCTCCGATTATTTTCGACACGCCGCTGGCCGGATGGATTGACTTGATCGGCGGCCTGTCGTTACGCCTCTACCGGCGCGGCATTGCCTGGCGAATCCGCCGCGCCGAGGAACACCCGCAGGAGTCCACCGGCTTTCGATGTGTGGCGATGAAACCCTGACAGTCTGCTCGCCGGAATTGGGAATTGACCCGGAGTCAAATCTCGGCGGCGCCGTGTATGACCGCGGGATTTTGCGCGCGCTGGCGGCGCTCGGAACGCGGATTCTCATTCCGTTGCCGCGTGGCGAGCGGTGCGAGAACGTTGTGAATTGGCAGGTCATCGAAACGCCGCGCCACCGCTGGAAATACTACGAGTATAACTTGATCTTTCGCCGGACGGTTGCCCGCCTTTTGGCCGACCGCCCGCCCATTCACATTCTGCGCGCCCACGCCGTTGCTTCCGTGGGGCCGGGACTTCTCGGACTTGCCCGACGGCACGGCATTCCCTGCCATCTCCATTATCATCACTGGGAGAGGCATTTCATCCGCAATCTGATCGAGCGGTGGACGCTGCATCGCTACGACCTGGTCACAACCGACAGCGAGTTTTCGCGCCGCGATCTGATCGCGCGCTACGGGCTTCGCAATCGGATTGTGGTGAATTATCCGGGCGTCCGCGAGGGGTATGCCCCGGGGCCTGCGAGCCGCGACCTCGCTGCGCGGTTCGGACGCAAGCAGGTTTTGCTTTACGTGGGCGTGCTTGCGCCGCGCAAGAACCTGTCCTTTCTTCTGGGCGTGGTGCGGCGGCTGCGCGCGGAGAATCATCCCGACGCCGTGCTGGCGATTGTCGGAAGCGGGCCGGAGGAGCCGGCACTTCGGCGGAAGGCCGAGTCGCTGGGCATTGCCAATGCCGTGGTGTTTGCAGGCCGCACCAGTGAAACCGTGAAGATGGACTACTACCGCGTGTGCGATGTGTTTGTCTTTCCCTCATTGATGGAGGGTTTCGGCATGGCGCCGGCCGAGGCCATGGCGTTTGGAAAACCTGTTGTTGCGGCCAACACGTCATCGCTGCCCGAAGTGGTGGCCGACGGCGAAACCGGCTTTCTGGCCCCGCCAACCGATGAGGCGGACTTTGCCGCGAAAATTGCCCGTCTGCTCGATTCGCCCGAACTGCGGAACGCGATGGGTTGTGCCGGCCGCCGGCGAGTGGCCGAACGGTTTGACTTTCGCCGCACGGCCGAGATTCTCTTGAACGAGTATTTGCGATTGAAACACCGGACTGCGCATGATGGCTGACCCTCGCGCCATGATTCTCGGCATTCTTCCCGAACAGGGCGGAAGTATCGCGGGCCTGCGCCGCAGCGGACAGGACAGGCGTTTCATCGAACAGTATCTCAAGCGCTATGTGAGTGCTTTTGAAGCCGTCCACTACTTCTCATATATGTGCGAGACACTCGACGTGCCCGGGGCCGACAATTTCCATCTCCATCCCAATCCGGGCTGGCACCGCTGGATTTACACTTTCGCCCTGCCGTTCGTTTATGCGGGAACTTTTCGCCGCTGCGCGGTGCTGCGCGTCATGCAGGCCACCGGCGCTATTCCTGCGCGTCTGGCGCGGCTGCTCTACGGCGTGCCGTTTGTGGTGACCTATGGCTACCACTACTCGACGGAGTTGCGGGCGACGGGACGGCGACTGCGCGCGTGGCTGTTCGACCGTCGCGCCCTCTGGGCCCTGCACACCGCCGACGGCATCATTGTTACCACGCAGGCGCTGGCTGACTATGTCAGCCGGTTCGCGCCCCCGAATCGAATCGCCCTGATTCCCAACAGCGTGGATACGGAGCGGTTCTCGCCGGCTGTGGCTGCGAAACCCGCCGAAGGCCGCCGCTGCCTGATTGCTGTCGGTAGCCTGACGGCCAACAAGAATCACCGGCTTCTGATCGAGGCTGCGGCCCTGACCGGCCGGCGCGATTTGGATGTGGTCATTCTCGGCTGCGGCGAAGAAGAAGCGCGCCTGCGGGAACTGGCTGCCGCAAAGGGCGTTTCGCTGCAACTGCCCGGCATCGTGCCCAACGACGTGCTGCCGGAGCATTTGCGACGCGCCGATCTCTATCTCATCACGTCGCTGAGCGAGGGGCATCCCAAGAGTTTGCTGGAGGCGATGAGCGTTGGCCTTCCATGCATTGGCACGAACGTGCGCGGAATTCGCGACGTGCTGAAGGACGGCGAGACGGGGCGGTTGGTGGCCCCGGACGCAGGTGAGTTGGCAAAGGCCATCAGTGAACTGCTTTCGGACCCTTCGCGTGCACAGGCGCTGGGCACTGCCGCCCGGCGCCATATTCTTGAGCACTATGACGCGCAAGCGGTGATGGAGCAGGAGATTGCTTTCTTGAAGGACGTTGCGCGGGGGAAACTACGGGACAAATAAAGCGCGCCCGTGTCCCAAAGGATTCAAACATTATGCGCACGTTCTCATTCTGGCGGGCGCGGTTTTTCAAGGGCGCCGTCATAGGGCAGCGTGCCCGGCTTGCGCAGCAGAAAGAACACATTCCACAATCGGGCAGGGTCGGGCTCGCGCCGGCCGTCCACCCATTCCACGCCGGTCAATTGCCCGCTCTGAGGGTCTTCCAGCGTTTCCGCGATGAGTTGAAATCCCGTCTGGCGCAACAGCCAGCGCAATTGCCAATAGGTGGGTGGCCAGAGGACGTCCGACGGGAGGCCCTGTGCGGGGTCGGCGCAAAACAACTGCGCCATCAAAAGCAAATAGCCGTCGGGCCGCAACAACCGCTTCCACTCGCCCAAGGCAAACAACGGAGAGCGGCTGCGCTCGAGGGGATAGGGGCAGACCAGCAGATCGAACGTGGCACCGCGTTCGGGGATGAAGTGCGGGTCGGCTCGGAACGCCTCGATGCCGCGGCGCTCGCGATCGCGCCGGGCCAACTCGCGCGGCGTAATAGAGGTTACGCACATCCCTTGCGCGGCAAAGTGGTGCGCAATGTGTCCCGCCCCGAATCCGATTTCCAAAACTTTTACCACCCGCCCCTCGACCGGTTGCGCACGATACCAGTTCCAAAACCCGCAGCGGCAGTGCTGCATGTGCGCCGCAAATCGCTCCGCCTCCTGACCGGCAGGCGGCTCAATGTCCGCGCCCGTAGCCGGCTCGCCTTCAAAAGGCAACCGCCAGCGCGCATCGTCCAGCGTGATGCCCATGTCCAGTTCAATAAGTTCGGCAAACAAATCGCTGACCAGAAGCCGCCGGAGGACTGCGCTGACGGGCCGCGACCATGTAATGGCCCGAATCCGGCTGATGCCGCCCAGTTGAATCACAGCATCCAGCCGCACCCGCGCGCGGGCGAACTCCGGATCGAGCCGCAGGCACCTGCGATAGGCGCGGGCGGCCTCGTTCCAGTTCCGGCTGTGATAGAGAATTTCGCCCAGTTCGAACCAGCGCAGCGCACTGCGCGGCAGCAATTCGACGGCCCGGCGGGCATGGCGCACCGCCGCCGGCAGATCGTTGCGCTCGCGTGCAATCTTGCTGCGCAGCGCCCATGCGCCTGAGTCGTCGGGAAACACCTCGAGATAGCGGGAGAGATGGTGTTCGGCCTGTGAAATCTCGCGCCGCACATAGTGGGCATAGGCAATATCGGCAAGCGCCTTGGGCATGGCGGCGGCAAGGGTTTCGAGCAGGGCAAGGCCTTCCTCGACGCGGCCTTCGCGCAGCAAGTCCAGCCCTTGCTGATAGGTGTTCGATTGGGATGGGTCGGCGGTCACGTCTATTGTCTCAATTGCCGTAGTTGTTGCGTGCAGACTGCGGCAACGCCGTTTCGGACGCCGGTGTGCGCGCAGGCTTTCGCAGCAGAAACAATCCGTTATAGGGACGCTCGGCGCCGCGCGGCCGGCGCGCTTCCGCCTGTTCGACGGCGATTACTTCGTTGGTAATCGGGTCTTCGGCCGCCTCGGCAACAATCTCAAAACCGACGCGACGGAAAATGCGCTCCAGCTGCCGCCGGTTCATCACGTAAATATGCCCCCACATGCCGAACGCCGAATGATCGGCCCGAACATCTTCGAGCAACGGCACCTGCTCGTCGGTCCGGGTGAACACCATTGTGTCGGTTTCCGGATCGTAGTGTTTTTCAGAGGTGCGCGAATCTATCTCGACGGGAAAGGGGAGCACGATGTAAAGGTAGCCGCCGGGCCGCAGCACGCGTTTCCATTCCCACAAGGCAAACACCGGCGAGATGCTGTGTTCGAGCGAATGGCTGGAAAACACCAGATCATAGCTCGCGTCGGCAAGGGGAAGGAAATGAAAGTCGGCGTCAAGGACGTGGATGCCGCGCGCGGCAGTCTCCCGCTTCTCGTGGGGATTCGACGTGACACCAGTGACGTCATAGCCGCGGCGTAAAAAACGTTCCGTGGAAAAACCCGTCCCGCAGCCCACATCCAGAACCGTCCGGATGTTATCCGCGATATTCAGAGAAGTGAACCAACGCCAGAAGGTGGGGTTGTCTTCCCGACCCATGTTCTGCAATTCCGGCGACAGGACGGCGCGCGGCGGCAGCGGGAAAATTGAAAGAGCCGAGCCTTGTTCGCAGGCTTGCGCCCAACGCATTTGGTGGGCGCCCGCGCTGTCGCCCTGCATCTCCAGCAAATGCATCCTTCCGCCCGACCGGATTACGCGGCGCAACATTCGGCGAACCAGTCGGAAACGATAAATCCAGTGCGCCAGAACACGCCAGCGCCGCGACCGGCACAGCGCCAGTCGCGATTGTGCCAGTAGATGCCGGCTCTGGATGCGCAGACATTCGCGATAGGCTGCTGCGGCATTCGAGCGGTCGCCCGCGCCAAGATACGCTTCGCCAAGTTCGAACCGCCATGAGGCACAATCCGGCGAAGCCTCGACGGCGCGGCGGGCATGGTGAACGGCGTCGCTCGCGCGGCCTGCGTCGCGCAGCAGACGCGCGGCCAGCGCCAACTCGGGCGCCGCCGGAGCGGCCGCCGATTGCATGCGCTGGTTGAGATTGGCAATTGCTGCAACGCGAAGCGAGGTGTTGGCAAAAATGTCGCCGATGTCGTCGAGAAGGTCGGGACAAGATTCGAGCGCGCGGACAAGCACCTCGACCGCCTGCTCGATCCGGCCTTGAGCAAGATGAAAACCGCCTTGCTGAACGAGGGATTCGGGAGTCATCGGAAAAACAGCGTGCCCATCCATTCGCAGTTTATGGCTTCAGTTTTTTCCGTGCAGTCTCCGCCGCTTCTGCAAGCACTGCATCGTTGGCAATGGTGGCCGACAGGATCGCTTCCACACGGCGGCGCTCGTCGGCGGTCAGATCGGCTTTTCCATGCGAGGCCAAATAGATCGCGGCAAACGCCCGCGCAGCTGCGCTTTCGGAATCCAGATGCTTTCGTGCCGACGCGGCCAAAATGGCAAAGACACTGTCAGTCGTTTCGCGGCTTTCCGGCTCCAGCGGTTCCAGAAGTGCGGGCGGTTGCAATGGG
>JAOAGV010000028.1:29717-44651 GCA_026415575.1 Candidatus Sumerlaeia bacterium | reverse complement strand
GAGATGTGTATAAGAGACAGAGTCTGCACGGTCGAGCAGTCGCTCGATGTCCCCGTAGCTGTCCGGCGCTGCGACAATTTGGAAGAATCGTGAACCGCGCAGCCGCTCGATCAGATCGCGGCTCTGCGGCGTGCGGTCCATGTCGTAGACCGCCGTGGCGATTCGGTCCACATCCAGCGTCAGCGCATAGCCGAACAGAAGGAGCATGAAGAGCGGGAGGACCAGCGCCAGAAGCAGACTGCGATAGTCCCGCAGCACGTGCAAACATTCCTTTCGGGCCATGGCCCGTGTTCGACGCCAGCTGATCATCGCCGCCGCTCCTCCTGCTCGATCAGTGCAACAAACACATCTTCCATCGAAGGTTCAATCGGCGCGAAGCGCTGAAGCGGAATGCCGCGCTGCGCAAGGCAGGTTCGAATCTCGGCCGTTGTGGCCTCCGGATCGAGAACTGAAACATGGATGGCGCGACCAAACACGGCTACATCCACCACGCCCGCGATTTCTTTCAATGCATGAAGCGCCGAAGCCGCCTGTGGGGTTTCGATTTCGAGCAGCGCGTGCAAGTCGCGCCGGCGCTTGAGCGCCTCGGGCGTTCCCGCCGCAATAATCTTTCCGCGATACATCAGGGCGAGCCGATGGCAATACTCCGCCTCTTCCATGTAGTGGGTGGTGACGAAAATGGTCGTGCCGCCGGCGGCCATGTCGTAGATCAGGCGCCAGAAGTCGCGCCGCGCAATCGGGTCCACGCCCGACGTCGGTTCATCGAGGAATAGAATCGGCGGCCGGTGGACAATCGCGCAGCCGAGGGCGAGGCGCTGTTTCCAGCCGCCGGCCAGATCGCGCGTCATGGCCTGCCGGCGGTCGGTAAGGCCGGCCATCTCGAGCACAAAGGCTTTCCGCTCGGCCCGCTCGCGGCGCGGCACCCCGTAGATGCCCGCAAAGAAGTCTATATTTTCTTCGACCAGCAAATCGTCGTAGAGCGAGAACTTCTGGGACATGTAGCCGATGCGTTGGCGAATCGCCTCCGTTTGTGTCATCACGTCGAGCCCGCCGACAGTTGCGCGGCCCGACGTGGGCAACAACAGCCCGCATAGAATCCGTATGGTCGTGGATTTGCCCGCGCCGTTGGGGCCCAGAAAACCGAAAATCTCGCCGCGCTTCACCTGAAATGAAACATGATCTACGGCCACAAAATCGCCGAAACATTTCGTGAGGTCTTCCGCCTCGACCGCCCACCCGCCATTGCCGTTTGCCGACTTGTCTGTCATGCCGGTGCCTCCGATTTGCGAATGAGCAGGATGAACACGTCTTCGAGGCTCGGCTCGATGCGCTCGAAGCGCGCCGGTCCCAGTCCGGTTTCGTTCAGCCGGCGCGTCAAATCGCCGACCGATCCGGTCTTTTCGTCGAGGAACAGGTGAAGCCTGTCGCCGAACGGCTCGACGCAGGCCACGCCGGGCGCGGTGCGCAACACTTCGCGGCCTTTGGCTCGGTCGGTGCATTCGACGGCAAAGCAGGTTTCGGTCGGTGCACGACGCGCGGCCGCCGGGGTGTCGCACCAGATCAGCCGCCCCTTGTGCATCAAGCCGACACGGTTGCAGCGCTCCGCTTCGTCGAGATAGGCGGTCGTGACCAACACGGTCACGCCTTCGCGCACCAGATCATAGAGAATGGCCCAGAAGTCACGGCGCGAAACGGGGTCCACGCCGTTGGTCGGTTCGTCCAGAAGGAGCACCTGCGGGCGGTGAAGCAGTGCGCACATCAACGCCAGTTTTTGCTTCATGCCGCCCGACAGCCGGCCGGCCTGCCGCCCGCGAAACTCCGCCATGCGGGTCATGTCGAGCAACCGCTCGGTGCGCATGCGATACTCGTCGCGGCCGACGCCAAACAGGTCGGCGTAAAATGCCAGATTTTCCTCGACCGTCAGGTCGGGATAGAGTCCAAACCGTTGCGCCATGTAGCCGATGACGTCACGCAGGCGGTCGCCGGATTTGGCGGTGTCCATGCCGGCGATGCGTGCTTCGCCTTCCTGCGGGTCCATCAGGCCGGCCAGCATGCGCAGCGTGGTGGTCTTGCCGGCGCCGTCGGGGCCAAGGAGGCCAAAAATCTCGCCGCGTCCGACGGCCAAATCCAAATGATCCACTGCGGTCAGGCCGTCGAACCGCCGCGTCAGATTTCGGGTGGTAATAATCGGTTCACTATCATGCATCCCGCTGTCCATTCTGTCCGTCCCGTCCGTCAAATCCACCCGCTTATCTGCCCACAACCTCCCCTTCCACCGGCATGTTGAGTTTCAACTCCCGGTTCGGGTTCGGCAGATCCACCTTGATGCGATAGACAAACTTCGTTCGCTCTTCGCGCGTCTGAATCTGTTTGGGCGTGAACTCCGCCTCGGAGGCAATGAACGATACGCGGCCCTCGTAAGTCTTTCCCGAATCGCTGCGGACGATCACCTTGTCGCCCAGATGGACACGGTCGAGTTCTTTCTCGCCGATATAGCCGCGCACCCACGGACGATCGAGGTCGCCGAGTGTCAGAACGGGCGTGCCGGCGGCCAGCACTTCTCCCGGTTCGGCGGCTTTGGAGAGGACAACGCCGGCCATCGGCGCCTTGAGCACCGAATCGGCCAGTTGGGTATCTATGAGCGCCAGTTCGGCGCGGGCTTTTTGCAATTCGGCATAGCGGATGGGCCGTTCGAGTTTTTTGAGTTCGAGTTCGATTTCCGACGCCCGAACGGCGCGCACTGCGGCTTCCGAGCGCGCGACGGCGGCCTGTGCCGCTTCGATTTTCTCGGAACGCGGTCCTTCGCGTACGAGGGCCAAATACTCCTCGGCCTGCTTCAGACTGGCCTGCGCGGCTTCGTAGCGCGTCTGGGCGGCATCGCGCTGGGACGCCGGCGCAACACCGGATGCAAACAAACCCTGAATGCGCTCCAGGTCCCGGCGGGCTTGTTCCATCTCCGTTTTCAAGCGCTCGACCGCCGCCTCGGCTTCGGCAATCTCCTGCTTGCGCGAGCCGGTCGCCAGTTCGCGATGAACGGCCTTGGCCTGTTCCAACTCCGCGCGGCGCGAGTCCAGCTGGGCCGCCAGCGTTTCTTCAAGCAGCCGGATTTCCGAATCCAGCATGGTCAGGCGCGATTCGGCAATGGCCACAGCGGCCTCGGCGCGCTCGCGCTGCCGTTCGAGTTCAGCCGTATCCAATCGTGCGAGGACCGCCCCGCTGGTCACCGAATCGCCTTCATCGGCAAGGCGGCATTCAAGGCGTCCGGCGCGCTTGAACGCCAGATGCACCTCGGTCAACTCGATGTTGCCGGAAAAAGTGATTTGGCGGCGGGCGATGCCCTCGCGTTTTTTGTGCTGATAGAAATAGACACTGGAACCCAACGTCAGGAGGACAAGAATCGGCACAATTTTTTTCATGCTGCGCCTGCTCCTTTGGCCTGTTTTGCTGCGGGTTGGAGCCCGTGCCAGAGCATGTCGCCCAGTTGCGCGGCGACGTGGTCCAATTCGACGGCCTCGAATTCATTGCGAAAGACGATTTCCTGCATCAAAATGAAAGAGAAGAAGACGCCCAGGAAGGTGCGCGCGGCCAGCGTCGGGTCTGTGCGGCGAATTTCCCCTTGACGCATGTAAGTCTCAAGAATCCTCGCCAGCGTTTGGATCATCCGGCCCGGTCCGTGGCGAAACAACATGCGTGCGGTGCGCGGGTGGGTGACCGCTTCGGACAACATCAAGCGGATCAGGTCGCGGCGCTCGCGCAATATGGCGAGGACGCACCGGCCGATCCGCCGCAAGGCTGCGCGCGCGCCCGGCCTGCTCTCCATGCCTTTGAGCAGTTCGGCTTCGAGAACGGGAAGAACGGAATAGCGTTCAAGAACTGCGGCAAATAGTTTTTCCTTCGAGGGAAAATAGCGAAACAGGGTGACTTCGGTGATGCCGGCCTCGCGGGCGAGGGCGCGTGTAGTGGTACCGCGAAAGCCATGGCGGGAGAAGGCCCGCAGGGCCGCCGCCACGATCTGCTCCCGCCGGTCCTTGCGCTCCAGCCGCGGCCGCCGTTGGGTTGCGTTCCGATTCATGATAACCAAGCTCTTTCCTGTGTAAGTAAGCACATACTAACATTATTGCTGCAACACGTGCGGGTGCGGCGTCAAGCGAAAACGTACGTCGAGCGGCGCACGGGCACGGCAGCAACACGGTGCCGCTCTATGCCTCGCCGCCCCGGTTGACTTTTGGTCTTGTCATGTCCCATAAACAATGATAGGCGTTGTATGCAGGTATTGGAGATGGAGAAACTCAGGCCAATAGTCCTTTTCAGAATAACCGCCCGCCGGCCGCAATCCACGCAGGTCTGCAAATATGCATTCATCCTATCGGGCGCGGCTTTCCTTCTTCTGGCGGGCCTGATGACCGCGCCCGCGCAAGTTCGCATCAATGAGTTTATGGCCGCCAACACCTCGGCCTACGCCGATCCCCAAGGCGACTACGATGACTGGATTGAACTGTACAACGCGGGGACGGCGCCTGTGGACATTGGCGGCTGGTATATCACCGACAACCTTGGCGCGCCGACGAAGCATCGCATCGCGACCGGTTCGCCCGCGCAAACGACCATTCCCGCGCGCGGGTATCTCATCTTGTGGGCCGACGAAGAGGTTGCCGACGGGCCGCGCCATCTCAATTTCAAACTCAACGCCGACGGCGAAGCGATCGGTCTGTTTGCCCCCGACGGCTCGACCCCTGTAGATACTTTGACGTTCGAGTCGCAGCAGCCAAACGTTTCCTACGGCCGCTTTCCCGACGGCGATCCGCTCGAATGGCGTTTTTTTATGCCGGCCACGCCGGGCGCGGCCAACACGGGCGGGTTTCCGGGCCGCGTGGCCGACCCGCAGTTCAGTCCCCCGCGCGGTTTCTATTCCGCGTCCTTCTTGCTCACGCTCAGCACGGCCACGTCCGGCGCGCAGATTTTCTACACCGACGACGGCAGCGAGCCGACACAAACTTCGATCCTCTATTCCGGACCGATTCCCATCACCGGCACCACGATCATTCGTGCGCGCGCCTACCGCACCGGATGGCTCCCGTCGGCCATTGTTACGCACACCTATCTGTTCCATCAGAGCACGCTCAACCAGCCGGCGCTGCCGCCCGGTTTTCCCGCCAACTGGTGTCCGTCCTCGTCGGTCTCCTACACGATACCGGGCGACTATCAGGTGGACCCCGACATTGTTACCAGCCCCAGCTATAGCGGGTCGCTGATCCGTGCACTGACCCAAGTTCCCTCGCTCTCAATTGCAATGCCCGTCAGTAGTTGGTTCGGTTACAGCACCGGCCTGATTTCCAACAGCGACCGCGCGGACTCGCAAGGCTGGGAGCGGGCCTGCTCGGCCGAACTTCTGTATGCCGACGGCCGGCCCGGCTTCGCGGTGCTGTGCGGGGTTCGGCTGATCGGCGGCACCAGTCCCGACATTATCGCCGGCCCGCCCCCGCGCCACAAGGTGCCCAAGCATTCGCTGCGGCTTCTGTTTAAAGACGAATTCGGCCCGACGCGTCTCGAACTGAACGAGCCGCTGTTCACCAGCTCGCCGCTGCGCTCGTTCAACACGCTCGTGCTGGATGCGCGCATGAATATGACGTGGCACTACTCGGGCACCGTGTCGCCGGCGTATCAGCGCGAACGCGCCGAATACATCCGCGATCAGTTCATGAACGATATGCAGAACCAGCTCGACTTCCCCTCGCCCCACGGGTTCTACGCCCACGTTTTTCTCAACGGTCTGTATTGGGGTTTGTACTGCATTCACGAGCGGCCCGACGAGCATTTCCTCGCGGACTACTGGGGCGGCACGCCCGACCTCTACGATGTTCTTAAACATACATCCTCAACCGTCATCGCGGGCAGCAACACCGGCTACCTCGCCATGTTCTCTCTGGCGCGCGCCGGCCTGGCCAATCAAACCAACTACCAAACGCTGGTCACGCAATACCTCGACCTCGACCCTTTCATCAACTACATGGTCTTGAACTTCTGGGCGGGCAACGAGGACTGGGCGCATCAGAACTGGTATTGCGGCCGGAACCGCACCGACGGCTCGCTCTTCCGTTATTACTCGTGGGACGCCGAACATGTTCTCAAGGGCGAAACCTATAATTCTGTGACCAAAAACGACCGCCACGGCCCGACAGAACTTCACCAGCTTCTTCGCCAAAACACCGAATATCGCGTACGGTTTGGCGACCGCGCCCACAAACTGCTCAGGAACAACGGCCTGTTCTCGCCGTCGTGGGCCACGGCGCTCTTCAACGCCCGCGTCAACGAGATTTACGATGCCATCATCATGGAGTCAGCCCGCTGGGGTGACCATGCCCTCGATTTGGGCCTCGACACCCGCCTGTTCACCCGCGACGGGTTTTGGATCCCGGAAATCAACCGCATCCGCACCACCTACTTCGGCGGCCGTGTCAACACCGTCATCAGCCAGCTGCGCTCCAACGGCGTTTATCCCCCAACCGAGGCGCCGACGTTCCGGATCAACGGCGTGTCTCAACACGGCGGCCCCATTGCCAGCGGCGCCATCCTCACCATGACCAACCCGAATAGTTCGGGCACCATTTACTATACACTTGACGGCACCGACCCGCGCCAGCCGGTCACCGGCGCCATCTCGCCCACCGCGGTCAACTACAGCACCACGCCGCCGCCTCCTCTTACCGACACCACGTGGGTGCGGGCACGCGTGCGCGGGACGGGCGGCAGCTGGAGCGCCCTCAACGATGCGGTCTATCGCCTCGCCAACAGCAATTACGGTGCGCTGCGCATTACCGAAATCATGTATAATCCCGCTCCCCCACCGGCCGGCAGCCCGTGGACCGGCGAGGATTTCGAGTTCGTCGAAATCCAGAACACGGCGAGCCATACGCTCGATCTGTCGCGCGTCGCTTTTACGCAAGGCATCCATTTTCGGTTCAACAATTCCGACATCAAGGAGGCGCATTTGCTCGCCGCCGGACAGTATATGGTCGTGGCAAAAAACGTGCGCGCGTTTCGCTCCCGCTACGGCAACAGCATCTCTGTTGCCGGCCAATACGTCGGTTCGCTCGACAACACGGGCGAGCGGCTCCGCCTGACCGGTCCCGACGGGCGCACGATTGTGGACCTCGAATACAATGACGCGCGCGAATGGCCGCAAGCGGCCGATGGCGCCGGCCATTCGCTGGTTGCACTGCCCGCCGCACTGGCCGGCCAACCGCTCGGTCTGGGCGACTACGGTCCCAACTGGCGCGCCTCGACTTTTATCCACGGTTCGCCGGGCGCGGCCGATCCGCCAATTCCGGCCAGCGCGCCCAACGGCGTTCTTCTCAACGAATTTGCCGCCAGCACGGTGCATACGCCCGCACCGCCCCACTCCAACGACTGGATTGAACTTTATAATCCAACTGCGGCCGACATTGTTCTCACCCATTGCTACCTGAGCGATGACATTCAGAATCTGGCCAAGTGGCAAATCCCCAACGGCACCGTGATTCCGGCCGGCGGCCGCCTGAGCTTCGACGAAATTACACACTTTAACAATCCTGTCGGTTTTGGCCTCGACCGCAGCGGCGAGCGCGTGGTGCTCTCCTATCTGCCCGGAACCGGAGGCGATCGTGTGCTCGACGAAATCCGGTTCAAGGCGCAAGAAAACGGCGTGACGTTGGGCCGCCAGCCCGACGGCGCCGTAACCAGCGGGCCGGCCGTGGCCTCATGGCGGCCGATGCCGCCGACGCGCGGCAATCCCAACGCGCCGCCGTTTCGCCTGCCGGTCATCAATCAATTCATGTATCACCCCGACGACCATTCGACCACAGGCGAGTATGTGGAACTGCTCAACCCCACGACGCAAAGCATCCCACTGTGGAATGCGGCAGGGACGTGGCGGCTGTCGGGCGGCGTGGATTTTCAGTTTCCCACTACAGTGACGTTGCCCGCCGGCGGCTATGTTCTTATTCTGCCGTTCAATCCTGCCGATACGGCAGCGCTCAATGCGTTCAAGGCGAAGTACGGCGTGGGCGCGTTCACGTCGCAGTTGTTCGGTCCGTGGTCGGGCAATCTCTCGAATCGCACCGAGCGGCTGGCGCTCGAACGACCGCAGCCACCGACCACTGCCGGCGAAGGCCTTTCATGGGCCATTGTGGACGAAACCTTCTATTTCCATCGGTGGCCCTATCCGACCTCGCCCGATGGCGGCGGCCATGCACTTCATCGCATCGCGGCCAATGCCTCGGGCGCGGACCCGACCAACTGGGCGGCCGCTCCGCCCGTTCTCGTTCACAGCGGCATCGCCGCGCCGCTCCTGATCAACCGTCCCGCCAGCGGTATTACACACAATGCAGCGACGCTGAACGGCGAGATTACCTCGACCGGCGGCGAAAACCCTGTGGTGCGGATTTATTGGGGTTTGGTGGACGGCGGAACAACTGCCGGCGCGTGGGAACGAATGGAAAATCTCGGTGTGCGTGGACTGGGCGTTTTCGCTGCCCCGATTTCCGGATTGTCGCCCGCCACAACCTATTATTTCCGCGCTTACGCGCAGAACTTCGCCGGCGGCACTTGGGCCGCAACCTCTGCTTACTTTGTTACCGGCAATCCGCCGCCTTCACTGCCCACAGTTACTCACAGCGCCGCAACAAACATCTCCTACACATCGGCGACACTGAACGGCAATCTGATCTCGACCGGCGGCGAGAACCCCGCCGTGCGTTTCTACTGGGGCACCACTGACGGCGGCAAGGTCGCGGGCAATTGGGCCAATACGCGCAATCTGGGCACCCGCGGCACGGGGCCGTTTTCCGCCGACATCACCGGCCTGACCCAAAACACACGCTACTACTATCAAGTCTCGGCCGCCAATTCCGCCGGCACCGCATGGGCGGACGCTTCGGGTTCCTTTATGACTCTTGGACCGCCGCCCGTTGTTCCACCCGGCATCGCCACGCAGGCGCCGACCAACGTCACCCACAACTCGGCGACGCTCAACGGACAGGTCACCAGCACCGGCGGCGAAAATCCGACGGTGCGCGTCTATTGGGGTCCCACGGCCGGCGGCCAAGTGCCTGCGAACTGGGCCAATGTGGTGAACCTCGGTGTGCGGCCCGCGGGTGCAGTCTCGGCCAACGTATCCGGCCTCAATCCCAACACGGTCTATTACTATCGCTACTATGCGCAGAATTCCGCCGGTGGCACATGGGCCGCCACGACGGCCAACTTTACCACCGACAGTCCGCCGATTGTCCCGCCGACCGTGACCGTGGCGCCGGCCACGCAGATCACCCACAACTCGGCCACCGTCGGCGGCTCGGTGGTCTCGACCGGCGGCGAAAACCCGTCTGTACGCATTTATTGGGGAACGACCGACGGCGGAACAACCGCGGGCAACTGGCAGCAGATGCAACTGCTCGGGCCGCGTGGCGCGGGGGACTTCAGCGCCGGCCTGACCGGCTTGAACCAGAATCAACGGTACTACTATCGCGTGTTTGCGCAGAACAGCGCAGGCGGCGTATGGTCGGCCGCCGAGACCTTTGTTACGCGGCTGGCGCCGAGCGCTCCGGCGCGCCGCTGGCACTTGTATTGAGGCCGCACGCCTTCATGGCCGGCCTTGTCGAACAGATTCTTGGCCTGTCTCACCTGCGATGCAATCCATTAAAGGTTCGAAAAGAAGCGCATTGACCGGGTTGTGAAATGCATCGCCCGCGCCCTCGCCCAGCACATTTCCGTTGCGCACCATGATGAGATTCAGACTGGGCACGACGAGGCAGATTTGGTGCCCTGCGCCCGATCCCCAAAAGGCGTCTTTGGGCAGTTTGGGATAGCGCCCTTCGTTGTTGCTCCACCAGCCCATACCGCATGTGCCCGGCGTGCCGGCATCGGTGGTAATGGCGCGAACGGCCTCGCGGCTAAGCAGTTGGCGGCCGTCCCAATCGCCGCCGCGCAGCATCAGGCGCCCGACGCGCGCGGTCGTGCGTGCGGTAAAGTTGCCTCCGCCCCATGAACCGACCAGCGGCAGCCCGTCCACCTCGTAGGTTTTCCCATAGCCGACCGACCATTCGTCGTCGGGCGCGCCAATGGGCCGCATGACGCGCTCGCGCAAGAGCGTGCGGATGTCTTTGTGCGGCGAGTCTTTGAGGGCGGCCGTGACGCAATAGGTCAACAGCGCGATTCCGGGATTGCTGTAGGCGTATTTTTGACCGGGTTCAAAGAGCACCGGCGCCTTGTCGCGCGAGACCGTGAACGGATCGTTGGGCGGAGGCAGTCTCTTCCAGAAATCACCTTTCCATCCGGTGAGCTTGTCATGCGGCAAGTTGTCCGCCTCGGCGTCCTCGATTCCCGACGTGTGCGACCCCAGCTGCCGCACCGTAATGCGTGACTTGAGCGGGTCGTCTTTCCATTGCGGAATGTATTTGGCCGCCTTGTCATCGAGCGAAATCAATCCGTCGGTCAGTGCAATGCCGAGGGAAACCCCGCCGACAATTGCCTTGGCCATCGAGGCGGTATAGTGTGTCTTCTTGGGGCCATGATCGGCCGCATACCATTCATAGACGATCTTATCGTTGCGGATTACCAGAAACGCCTTGGTTCTGCGCGCGGCAAGGCTCTCGCCCAACGCCTGGAGTTTGGGGCCCGACATTCCCTGAGTTTCCGGCGGCGCTGTTTGCCACTCAAATGATGCGCCGGCCGGGCTTGCTCCTTTTGCGGATTGGCCGGCAGCCAAGGCCATTTGCACAGCCATCATCAGACCCAACATCCCCGTTGCTCTGCGGAAATACTTCATCCTCTTCCTCCTTCGTGCATTCTATTGACGGGGCTTGAAATGGTTGGCGGGAAGTCCGTCCTGTCAGCTCTTGGCTCACGTGCCCCGGCCTTTCCGCCCATCGGTTGGAAGCAAAGAAAAATCCATTTGCTCCCCCACCCTCCATCTAGCAAATAAAAACTAAATATTATCCACGGATGTTTTACACCCTTTCGTTCAACATCCGGCCATCCTGCGAAGGTTTTTTCTAACTTCTCACCTCTTGCCTCTGACCTCCTACTTATGGCCGGAGGCCACGCTAGCTTTGGAGTGCGGCAGCCCTGCTGCCGCTTTTTCTAATTGTCTGTGCCTTTGCCGTGCGGCAGCCATGCTGCCGCTTTTCAATCGTCCGATGACGTTTGTTTTCCCGAAAAGAGCTCGGTTTGATTGGTTTAGAGCCGTCGGAGAGCAAAGCGGCAGCATGGCTGCCGCACTCCAAAGGGCTGGCGAAACACATACTTTACTTGGACTCTTCCGAGAATCTACTTTCCCGCCCATTTCTTCCACATTGCGGGATCGGACATCAACTTGATGAAAACGCCGCCGACCACCGACCGCGCTTGAAAGCCGCGCTTTTTTGCGTCGAGCGTCCAATACCAATCGGTCATCGGGACGCGGTCGGGCGTGTCGTTGAGGAAGTCATAGACGGGGGCGACGAGGGCATCGAAATCCGAGCGCGATTCGGCCAGAGTCGCCGTCCACAGAATCCAGTCCAGCTTCGTATAGGTCTGGCGGTTGTCCAGTGGCAGACCGTACCGGTTCTGCACCTTCTTGTAATACGCAATTTCTTTGCGTATGACCTCGGCCGGGAACAGATGGAGACCCAGCAAGCGGTCCCACACAAGGTTGTATTTCTGGCTCCACGTGCCGGGTTTGTCGAACGCCAGACGGTAGTGGTCGCCGTCGTCGGCCATTTCGCACCATTTGGCGGCGAACTCGCCGGCCAGTTTGCGATACTGCGCGGCCTCATCCTTCAGTCCGCGCAGGTCGCACATCATCGCGTAGGCCCCCAGCGCCAAAATCGCCTTGGCCGACAGATTGACGTTGTGCGCAAGGTGTCCGGCAAAATCATCCGTGCACAATTGGTTTTCCGGATCGAACCCCTTCTCGCGCAGATATTCCGCCCACTTCGTCATCAGCGGCCAATACTGCGCCGCATAGTCGGCGTTGCCTTCGATTTTTGCAATCGCCGCCATCAGCAAGAGCATGTTGCCGCATTCCTCGACGGGCATCTGGCGGTCTTCGCTGGTTTCGCCGCCACCATAGACTTGGCCGTTGGCCAGCGGATAGCGGCCGAGGTCATGGGGTGCGAACGGAAACTTCCAGCGCGGGGTTTGCGCATATTCCAGCACCGGCGTCAGCGTGGCTTTGGCCAAGGTCGGATTGAGCAGCAGGTTTTGCGGGGCTTGCGGATAAATCACATCCACGGTGCCGATGCAGCCATTGCTAAAGTTTTCCTTGGGAAACATCATGGGCCGGCCCTTGGCATCCACGGTAATTTTGTTGGCCGCCTGACACTGGCGGTAGGCCAGCGCGCAAATGCGGGCATACTTCTCGCCGCCGACGGCCAGAAGGTCCTTCATCAACTCGGCATCGAATTGGGCGCACCGCTCCTGCAGCAAAGCCCGCTCCGCCTCGGAGGCCTTGAGCAAATCGGCTGCCTCCCAGCCGTTGCGGCGCCACCACGGCCGCTGCCGCACGCCCAGATACTCGATGGAGAACAGATCGTCGTAGGCCAGGATCAGATGGCGCGAGACCGGCTGGCCGCCAACCTTGCCCAAGTCGAAGGTGAACGCCGCCACCGGCCAGTCGTCTTGAGCGGCGCGCGGCATGCGGGTATCGTCAGCGGCCGGCAGCGGTTTGCCCGCTGCGAACCCTTCGCGCGCGACTTTGTCCGACGTAATGGCGCAGCGCGTGGACTTGTCTTCGGGCGCGGCCACGTAGAGATAGCCCCACTCGATCCGCAAATTGTCGCCGCTGCGTCCCAAAATCGCCTGATCCTTCATGCCCATTTTCAACACGGCCAGTGGACCGACTTTCAACCGTTCCCACACCACCTGCTGGTCGGGTGTGTTGACCACCAGTTCGGCCGAATTGTCATAGTAGAGGACGACCTCGTGCTCCTTCTCGTCGCGCGAACTGACCGTCCAGATCAGATAGGTAACGGGCCGCGCCAGCACGTCGAGGTCCTTGGGCAATGCAGGGGTCAAGAATGTCAGCGTCACTTCCACTTCCTTGTTCTGAAAGGTATAGACCGTCTGGGTCGGCAGGACCAGCGGCAGGCCCGATTGTGGCAGGGCCGGAACGTCCTTCGGCAGTGTTCCCATCAAGCGATAGACTTTGCCGTCCACGCGGATCAGGCTGCCCAGATAGTGCGTTCTCCCCGTCCAGTGGCAGGTCATCGCGTCGGTGAGTTTGTCGGCGGGCGACCAGATGCTGAAATACGGATCGCAGGCCACCAAAGGCACCGACGGCGGCCGGAGCGCGCGAACCGGCGAAGCCTCGCCCGAAACATTCTGCGCCAAAACACCAACCAAAAGAATTGCAGCACACACTCGAACCCCTCGCATGGTTTGCCTCCTGTCTGTGTAGTTTGAAGTTCGACGTGACTCTCTATATTCTCAACACGCAACGCTTTCTGAGGAGAAGCTTGCATACTTGCAAGAGGAAATGTCGCCCCGAAGCATTGCGCGCGTTGCGGGTTTGTTCTTTTTCATCTCCAACACTAATTTGGAATCGCCCTGCTTTTTCAAGAGATTGTCTCCCGCAAAGACGCCAAACCATAATTTGAAGGAACCACGGCCGCGGCATACGGGTGTGATTTCCAACTTGCCGTGCCGCAGGGCCGCGGCTACTTTCTTTCCGGTTTTGAAGAAGAATGACTGGAGAAAAGAACTCCGTGAAATTGCGTAGGGGAAATCAACTTGTCGGAGAACGGCAACAAGAACACGGCTGCTGGCGGCCTGCCGGCTCCGTGCTTTCAATGGTGGCGGCTTTTCTGTGTCTGCTGGCGCACGGTGCGGCTCCGGCCTTTGTCGTCATCAACGAAATCCACTATCATCCGCGCAACAATGAGAATGCTCTCGAATTTGTCGAATTGCTCAACGACTCGCCAACCACGGAAGACCTGACCGGTTGGAAATTTTTCTCCGGCATCGAGTATGTCTTTCCCAAAGGGACCACAATTCCGCCGCACGGTTATTTGGTTGTATGCGCCGACCCGGAGGCCGTTCGCCGCCGGTACAAGATTGAAAACGTTGCAGGGCCGTTCTCCGGCGAATTGGACAACAAGGGCGCGGTGATTGAATTGCGCAATGCCGCCGATGTCCGCGTGGATTGGGTGGATTACGCCGACGATGATCCTTGGCCGGCCGGCGCGGACGGCACGGGGCATACGATTGCGTTGACAGACCCGCTGGCGGACAACGAGCGCGGGATTGCGTGGGCGCTAAGCGAGGAGGCCGGCGGGACGCCGGGCCGGAGGAACTTTGCCGCCGGACCGCCGCGCCCTGACATTGTAATCAACGAGGTTCTTCTCGACGCGAAAGCAGACAAGTGGATCGAACTCCATAATCTCACGACCGCGACGGTAAGCCTTGCCGGCTATGCCTTGAGCGACGAGGCGGACACTTTGCGGAAGTTTGTCGTGCCGAAAGGGACGGTTCTCGGGCCGCGGGGTTTTGTTGCTTTCACGGATAAACAGTTGAAATTCAAACTCAGTCCCAAGCAGCGGAAGATTTTCCTTTCCACGCCGCAGGGCCGTGTTTGCGATGCCGTGGCTTGCCGGAAGGTGCCCGCCGAATCCAGTGTCGGCCGTTGGCCCGACGGCGCGTCCGCTTGGTTCGCCATGAAGCAACCGACGGCCGGCCGGCCCAATGTCGCGCACCTCAACCGCGACGTCGTCATCAACGAAATCATGTATCATCCCTTTTCCGATCGCGACGATGATGAATATGTCGAACTGTATAATCGCGGCAGTGCGCCCGCCGACCTAAGCGGCTGGGCCTTTACCAAGGGAATCGAATTTACGTTTGCCCGCGGCACCATTCTCCCGCCCGACTCCTATCTGGTCGTCGCCAAAAACCGCCGGGCTCTTGCCTGTCTCTTATACACAT
>JAOAGV010000028.1:0-29707 GCA_026415575.1 Candidatus Sumerlaeia bacterium | reverse complement strand
TATTGCCGACGAGGTCCGCTACTACGACGGCGGGCGCTGGCCAAAGTGGGCGGACGGCGGCGGTTCGAGTCTTGAACTGACAGACCCCCGCCAGGAAAACGATTGCCCGACCGCCTGGGCGGACAGCGATGAAACATCCAAGTCCCAGTGGACGCGCATCACCTACACCAAGCCGAACAACAATGGCCGCGCCGAGTTTCAAATGTTTCTCCTCGAAGCCGGCGCCGTGCTGGTGGACGACATCGAACTGAGCGACGGCAAGCGAAACCACATCGCGAACGGCCGGTTTGACACCGATGCCAAGGGGTGGGAACTGGGCGGCACGCACAAATACTCTACATGGGTCGCCGACCCCGACTCCACCGGCGGCTGTTTGCGGGTCGAGGCGGTCGGCGGGGGCACCACCGGCGTCAACAGCATACGCGCCACGCTTTCGGCGGCGCTGCTTTCTACCGGAACCTATACCGTCTCCTATCGTGCCCGATGGCTGGCGGGCACGCCGTGGCTCTGCACGCGAGTCCACAACAATGGCGTGGCGCAAACCAACGCGGTGCCCGTGCCCGATACCTTGGGAACGCCGGGCCGCCGTAACAGCCGGTATGCGGAAAACACCGGGCCGCTGATCCGGGATGTGGTGCACAGCCCTGCTGTTCCAACGTCTGCCACGCCGGTTACGGTCATTGCGCGCGTCAGCGACCCGGACGGCGTAACGTCGGCCGGTGTGCGCTACCGACTGGACGGCGCACCCGGCGGCGTCGTCATTCCGATGTGGGACGACGGTTGCCATGGCGACGGCGCGGCGGGCGACGGTCTCTATGGCGCGGTGCTTCCGGCACAGCGGGCAGGGCAGCTGGTCGAGTACTACGTTCAGGCAGTGGACGGGCGGGGGGCGCTGCGCAACTTTCCACCCGAAGGTCCCGGCGCTGCGGCGATTTATCGCGTACAGAATGATGGCCCGCGCCGGCCGACCGCCATGAAACAATTTGACCTTTGGATTACCACCGGAACGCTGCGCCAGCTTTATGCCCGCTCGGGCGGCGGGGCGCGCATGGACAACGAGTTTCTCAATGCAACGTTGGTGGTGGACGGACGGCGCGTTTTTCAAAACATCGGCGTGCGCTATCAGGGCAGCCCCTATCTGCGGCCGGCGCGCGGCGGCCTGTTTGGCGCGCTGTTCGTCAAGCAACAGCCCGGCTATGTCGTGCGGTTCAACGACGATGAAAAACTGTTCGGCTACCGGAGGGTTAATTTCGACAGCCAAAATGTGGATCGCACGGGTCTGCATGAGCGGATGGTGGCGTGGCTGGCCGGCCGCTTCGGCGGCATTCCCTGCAACGCCCGCGAGTATGTGAAACTGTCGCTCAACGGCGGCCCGCCGGCCATCGTGGAACTGCTCCAGCGGATTGACAAACGCTTTCTCGAAGACGCGTTTCCCGGAGCCGCCGACGGCGACCTGTACGAAACCAACACGGCCTTCGAATGGCGCGGCTCGCAGTTCACCGGACGCGCCCCCGAATTCCGCGATCACGGACCGGACAAGGAACTCTATCGCCACACTTTTCAGAAACGCACCAACGAGGCCGCTGATGACTATACATCACTGATCGAACTTCTGCGCGCGTTTGATCCCCAACAAACCGACGATTCGCGCCTCGAAGCCGCCCTCGAAGCCGTCCTCGACGTGGACCAATGGCTGCGCACTCTGGCCGTCATGGCCGTGGTCGGCGACTGGGACGGCGTTGGCTTTATGACCAATAAAAACGGCTATCTCTACCGCCGGCCCGATACCGGTCGCTGGGTGTTGATCCCTTGGGACAAGGACCTGACGTGGGAACGCACACAGATGCAGGTGGTCAACCCGCGGCTGGCCGGCATCAGCCGCCTGATGACGTATCCTCCGCTGAAGCGCCGCTACTATCGCTGCATCGAGGAACTGTTGGAAGGCCCGTTCACCCGCAGCGAGATTGATCCGGTTGTGGACTCTTTGCACCAAATGCTTCTGGCCGAAGGCGGCGATTTCACCAGCCCGACGGCCATGAAGCGCTTTGTGGATGCGCGGAGAAAATGGTTGCAGGAAAACGTGGTGCCCACCACGGTCACGTTTTCGATTGTGACGGGCGGGGGAAAAGATTTTGCGACCTCGGCCGGCAAGGTGGCTCTCGAAGGCACGGCCCCGTTGCGCGTGAAAACGATTGCGCTCAATGGCAAGCCGGTTGCGGTCGAATGGACGGACGCCACGCGATGGCGGCTGTCCGCCGTGCCGTTGGCCAAGGGCGAAAACCGGTTCGAGCTGACCGCATCGCCCATGCCGGCAGACCGCGAATCGAAATGCGCAATTACCGTTCGGCGAGAATGAGCCAAACGCGCAAAGCAAATCCGGCAAAGGCGAAACGTTGCGAAAACTCGACAAAGGACACACTGTGCATATTCCGGGGATTGGTCGAATTAAAGATCTACAAGCCATCCGTCCGCTCCGGCGCTGTGCGGTGCCGGGACAGGGTCGTCTGGAAGTGGGCAAAAACGGCGTAACAGCGCTGGCGGTCAATCGCGGCGGCGAATTTGTATTTATTGCCCGTGGCCGCCACAGCGAAATCATGCTGCAATCGAAGGTGGGAATCAATCCGCCGCGATTTGCGCTCCGACCGGCTGTCGTTCGCAAGCCCCTGAAGGGCGTGCTGCTCGACCTCGACGGCACGTGCGTCAAAAGCGAACCGCTGTGGATTGCGGTCATTTTGCAGGTGACCAACGAGATGCGGCGGAAGTCGAAACTGCCGCCCTTGCCGGCGTTTCCGCCCGACGATCTGCCCCACGTGTCCGGCCGCACTGTGCCCGAACATCTGGCTTATGTCCATATGCGCTATTTTCCGAAGGGCAACACCCATGAGGCCCGCGCCATCTATGACCGCATCACGCGAAGCGATGCCGAAATGGAGGAACTCGCCGCGGCGCTTCGGCGGCGCCACAAAAGCCCCTACGAGCCGGCCGACGGACTACGCGAACTGCTCCTCGAATTGCGCGCCCGCCGCATCGGGATTGCCATGGTGACGTCGGGCCTTTATTACAAAGCGTGGCCTGAGCTCGCGGAGGCTTTTCACAAAATGCGCCTTGGCGACCCGCTGAAGTTTCTCGACGCGCTGGTTACGGCGGGAACGAAAATCGAGAAGGGACAGGCCGGCACGATGGGCGACGCGGTGGCCAAGCCGTGGCCGAACATCTATTTCGAGCCGGCGCGCGCGCTCGGCTTTACGACGCAAAATGCCGCCCACTTCGTGGTGGTTGGCGACAGCGCATCCGACGTGGGCTCCGCGCGCACCATGGGTGTGGCGGTTATCGGCGTCGAGGGCGGCAACATTCGCGAAGCCGGCGTCGAGCAGCTCTGTTGGAAGATGGCCAAGGACCTTCACGAAGTGGGTACGATTCTCCGACCGTACTACTGAACAATGGCCGGGCAGGCACGCCGTGCTTGCCTCGCTGTTGCATGTCCAGAAGGAAAGGATTAGCCGTGGGAGCACAAATCATTGACGGAAAGGCGATTGCCGATGCGGTGATCACCGAAGTAAAGGAAAAGGCGCAGCAACTGCTTGACACCCGCGGTGTGCGCCCCGGACTGGCTGTCATCATGGTCGGCGACAATCCGGCCTCGGCCGTCTATGTCCGCAACAAGGCCAAAAAATGCGAGGAAATGGGTTTCCTGTCGCAGGTTCATCACCTTGATGCGTCGGTTTCGCAAGACGCGGTCGGTGCGCTGATTGACCGGCTCAACCGCGACCCACAAATCCATGGAATCCTTCTGCAGATGCCCGTGCCCAAACATCTCGATGGCGTGGCGCTTCAGGAAGCGATCTTGCCGGGCAAAGACGTGGACGGCTTTCATCCGGTGAACATGGGAAGGCTGGCACTCGGCTTGTCGGCTTTTGTTCCGTGCACGCCACTGGGTGTGCGCGAGCTGCTCGTCCGAAGCGGCGTGGACCCGTCGGGCCGGCTGACGGTGATCGTCGGGCGGAGCAATATCGTCGGACGGCCGCTGGCTCTGCTTCTGATGCGCAAAGAACGCGGCGGCGACGCCACGGTGTGCGTGTGCCACTCGCGAACGCCGAATTTGGGCGATCTGACGCGGCAGGCGGACATTCTCGTTGCGGCAATCGGCAGCCCGCAATTCATCAAGGGCGGAATGGTCAAGCCCGGTGCCGTCGTGATTGATGTCGGCATCAACCGTGTCGAGGACTCGACCAAAAAAAGCGGCTATCGGCTGGTGGGTGACGTGGACTTTGAAGCCGCGTGCGAGGTCGCCGGCGCGATTACGCCCGTGCCCGGCGGCGTCGGGCCGATGACCATTGCAATGCTCATGCACAACACTGTCGCCGCTGCTTGGGCTCAAAGTTCATAGCCAAACTTCCGTTTGCTGTCGGCAGTACCAACTGTAGTTGGCCAAATATAATATTGTGCGACAAAAGCGATGAAGCACAGGTTATTGGCAACTGTTCTCTGCCTTGTGTTGTTGCGCGCGACATCGGCTCAGGAAACAACCGTTCTTTGGGAGTTTTCGCTGGAACCGGCCGTCGCGCGGGCGGGCGAAATGGTGTCGGTTCGCATTTCCGCCATCCCGCAAGGCAATTGGTATTTCTATGCGCACACCAACGCGTCCGGCGGACCGACGCCGCTTCGCGTTCGTTTGGATTTGCCGCCCGGATTATCGGCCGCAGGCGCTCTGGAAGCCCCCGCGCCCAAACGCAAATTCGATTCCGGTTTTCAGATCGAGGTGGACTATTATGCCGACCCTGTGGTTTTCCAACAGCGAGTTCAGGTCGGCAGCGACGTGGCTGCCGGTCCCCTGCACATTCAGGGTTCGGTACGCTATCAGTCCTGCAACGACACGGCCTGTTTGCCGCCGCGCGAAACCCCTTTTGATTTGACGCTGACCATCGAAGCAGGCCCGGCGCGACTTCCCAGCTCCCCTCCCCCGTCCGCCCCGTCCATGCCGTCCACCGTGTCCACTTCGCCCACCGTGGCTGTGGCCGCTTCCCGCACCATCGAAAACGCCATTCAGTCCGGTCTTTTTGCCTTTCTTCTTCTCGCGCTTCTTCAAGGTTTTTTGGCGCTCGCCACGCCCTGCGTCTATCCGATGATCCCCATCACCGTGTCATTCTTTCTCAAGCAGGGTGAACGCGAAGCCCGGCGGCCCATTCTGCTGGCCACGGTTTACGCCCTTACGATTGTCGTAACTTTTACGTCGGTCGGCTTGTTGCTGGCTGCGATTTACGGTCCCGCCGGCACCAGCCGTCTGGGTGCAAGCCCGGTGGCCAATCTAATACTCGCCGCATTCTTTGTCGCATTTGCGCTGAGCCTGTTCGGTCTTTTTGAGATTCAGGTTCCGGCATCCGTTCAGAGTTATCTGTCGGCCAAAGGCCGCGGCGGCGGCTACACGGGAACCATCTTCATGGGCGCAGCGTTCACCCTTGCGTCGCTGGCGTGCACGGCGCCGTTCATCGGCGCGCTGCTGGGATTGGCCGCCGGAGGGCAATGGTTCTGGCCGGCCGTCGGGATGTTGGCCTTTTCCGTTGCGTTTGCGTTGCCGTTCTTTGTGCTGGCGCTGTTTCCGCAATGGCTGGCGCGCATGCCCAAGAGCGGCACTTGGCTCAATGCCGTAAAAGTTGTCATGGGTTTTCTCGTGCTGGCCGTTGCCGTGAAGTTTATCAGCAATGCCGATGCCGTCTGGCAGTGGGGTTTGCTGACGCGCGAGGCGGTGCTGGCGGCATGGACCGCAATGGCGTTGTTTGCGGCCGTCTATCTGTTGGGTGCCATTCGTCTTCCCCACGACAGCCCGGTCGAGCACCTCGGTGTTGGCCGAATGCTTCTGGCGATGGCGTTCGCAGCTTTGGCGCTGTATCTGGCCGCAGGGCTTTTCGGCGGACGCATTGCCGGCACGCTCGATGCTTTCTTGCCCGCCGCCGACACCGCCGTCAGCCCGACCATTTCCGCAGGCACACCGGCTCTCCCGTGGATCGAAAACTATTCCGATGCTCTTGCCCGCGCCAAAGCCGAGAACAAGCCCGTCTTCGTAGACTTCACCGGCATTACTTGCACCAACTGCAAATGGATGGAGCGAAACATCTTTGTCCATCCCGAAGTGCACCGTCGTCTGAATGCCTTCGTTCTTGCCCGCCTGTGGACCGATACCGGTCCCGACTGGGAAGCCAACCAGAAGATGCAGGTCGAGCGGTTCGGCACGGCCGCGCTGCCGTTTTACGCCATCCTGAGTCCTGACGACCGCGAACTGGCGCGCTCGGCCGGTCTGACCCGCGATCCGGCCAAGTTCAGCGCATTTTTGGACGCGGGGCTGAAGCGGCACGCGGAAAGGCCGTGACTAATACAAATTTCGAGCACGCTTGATTCTTGACTTTCCGAATACATTCCGGAACAATCCCGTCAAGATGTATAAGGAGACAAAGTGCCCGATGAACGACGTGAGCGAGACCTTATTGTGCGAAATCATCCGGCGCGTGAGCGATGCCGTTTCACCGAAGGAGGTTTTCTTGTTTGGGTCGCATGCGTGGGGAACGCCGACAGCGGGCAGCGACGTGGACTTGTTCGTGGTCGTTTCCAAAAGCACAATGCCGATGCGGGCCATTAAACGGAAGATCCGACAAAGGCTGAGAGATATCATGGTCCCCATTGATTTGCTTGTTGAATCTGACGAACTCTTTGAACGCCGGAAACAAGTCGTTGCCTCATTGGAAAAACGGATTTCCCAGAGCGGAAGAAAGCTCTATGGATGATCAAACAAAAGAACTTGCCCGGCTTTGGCTTCTCAAGGCAAAGCATGACCTGATCGCTGCGAGAAAATCGGCCAGTGGTGAGGATGCGGTCTTGGACGTGGCCATTTACCATTGCCAGCAAGCAGCCGAAAAGGCACTCAAAGCTTTAATGGTTGCCCATGATATCCCATTCGAAAAGATGCACGATATCAAAGCACTCCTTGCACAAGTCTTGGATATTGCGCCTTCCCTATCCGAATATATGGAGCGGGCCGATTACCTGACGGACTACGCAACGGAATATCGCTATCCCGGGGAGGAACTTGCACCTTCAGCAGAAGAGTTTTGCCAGGCGCTCCAAGACGCAGAGAGCATCTTCGAGTTGGTGCTTGCGCGCCTTCCGGAAATGCATTTGGACTGATTTGTCATTCGTCTCCTCGCAGCAATCGCAATCAACATCCCAGCATTCCGGCGAAGCCAAACTATGTGATGTCCTGTAAGGGCCAACTAATCCAGCCCAAGGCAACGCCCTTATCATTGTGCACAAATCCAAGTCCCCTTTGCGATTGGGGAAAATTATCCCGCATCACGCGGCCGTCTTGATTGCGCTCGTGGGAAGCGTATCTCGATTTCGGGCGATGCACCCGCCTGATTGGCGGTGGGCGAAAACCTCTTGAATTTGTCCGTTTTCCAATGGATCATCCGTTCAGTTTGACGCCTTCGAGGCAGGCTCGCCCATGTCCCGCGCGATTGAGGTTTTCGGCGCACGGACGCACAACCTCAAAAACATCCGCTGCCGCTTCCCGCACGGCCAACTGACGGTCATCACGGGCGTTTCAGGCTCGGGCAAATCGTCTCTGGCGTTCGACACGCTTTTCGCCGAGGGTCAGCGCCGCTTTGTCGAGTCCATGTCCACCTATGCGCGGCAGTTCATCGAGCAGATGCCCCGTCCCGACGTGGACCAGATTCTCAATCTGCCGCCGGCCATTGCCCTCGAACAGCGCAACGCCGTCAAGAACGCACGCTCGACCGTCGGCACCGCCACCGAAGTGTATGACTACCTGCGATTGCTCTTCGCCAAAATCGGCCGTACTTTCTGTCCTGATTGCCGGATCGAGGTCAGGCCGGAAAACCCCCAAAGCGCCGCCGATGCATTGCTGGCGGAAGCTTCGGGCGGGCGGGCTGTTGTTCTCGCGCCCGTGTTGTCGGGCGGCGGATCATTCGAGGCTCTGCGCACGGAGTTGATTCGTGCGGGATATTTTCGCATTTGGGTAAATGGCGAAGTTTTGGATTTGGAGGCAATGAACGTAGAACAGGCGTCCCGCCTGTTTCCGGCAATTGCGACTGGCGAGACGCCTGCGACAAACGCTGCGGTCGAGGTGGTCATTGACCGCCTGCGTATAGATGGCGAGTCGCGCTCGCGGCTCAATCAAGCCCTCGAAACCGCCTTTCAGATCGGAAAAGGGAAAGCGGTTGTGGAGATTATCAACGGGGAAGCGCCAAGGCGGGGCAATGGGCGGCATCGTTTTTTCAATTCTCTTGTCTGTCCCCAATGCGAACGGACCTTTCGCGCCCCCGAACCCAACCTTTTTTCTTTCTACAGCCCCGTCGGTTCCTGTCCGGCCTGTCAAGGGTTTGGCCGAACCGCCGATCTTGCGATGGATAAAATCATTCCCAATCCCAACCTCACTCTTGCCGAAAAACCCATCGCGCCGTGGAATGGACCGGTCTATCGCCAGATGTATCCCTACATGCGGCGGCTGACGCGCGGACTGGGGCTGCCGTTTGACAAACCCATTTCGCAATTTACGGCGCGCGAACGCAAAATCCTCATCGAGGGCGAGGGCGACTGGGACGGCATTCGAGGGTTTTTCGACTGGCTCGAAACCAAAAAATACAAGGTGCAAGTGCGCGTAATGATCGCGCGCTACCGCGACTTTGCAACTTGCAAGACCTGCCGCGGCACCCGCCTCGTCCCCGACGCGCTCAACGTCCGCGTGGATGGCCACACGATCGCCGATCTGAATTGTATGGCCATCGCCGACCTTCGACGCTATTTCGACTCCCTTAGGCTTCCGTCGCACGACGAAAAGGCTGCCGAGCGTCTTCTTCATGAAATCCGCTCGCGCCTGACCTACCTGGTTGAGGTCGGCTTGGGCTATCTGACGCTCGACCGCCAGACGCGAACACTTAGCGGCGGGGAGTCGCAGCGCATCAATCTCTCGGCCGCCCTCGGCAGCGGGCTGACCGAAACGCTTTATGTGCTCGACGAGCCGACCGTCGGACTGCATCCGCGCGACACCAGCCGCCTGCTCAACATTCTTCACGCCCTCAAGCGCAACGGCAATACGGTCGTCGTGGTCGAGCACGACCCGACGATGATGCGCGGGGCCGACCGCATCCTTGACCTCGGACCCGCGGCCGGCGAGCGCGGCGGCGAAGTGATTTGCGAAGGCACGATGGAGACCTTGTTGAATCACCCGACCTCGCTGACAGGGAGATACTTGCGGCACGGCTTCGGGGAGCAAGCCAACCCGTCGGACCGGTCAGGCAAGTCGGACAGGTTCTCCAACAAAGCCGTGTCCCGCGAACCTGCCGGATTTGTTCATGTTCGGGGCGCACGCGAGCACAATCTCAAAAACATTGATGTCGCCATCCCGCTCGGCGTCCTCACGGCCGTCACCGGCGTTTCCGGCAGCGGCAAGTCCACCCTTATCCGCGATGTTCTCTACGCTGCCTATCGGCGCCGCTACGGAAAAGGAAACTCAGGCGCTGCGCCCGCTTCGTTGCCCGAAGTTGGCGCGCACGACCGCCTTGAAGGCTTCGACATTTTCGACGACGTGATCTTTGTGGATCAATCGCCCCCCAGCAAGTCCATCCGCTCCAACCCGGTAACGTACACCGGTGCCTACGATGCCATTCGCCAATTGCTCGCTTCGACCGATGAAGCCCGGCGGCGCGGAATTACAGCCGGCCATTTCTCGTTCAACGTCGCCGGTGGCCGCTGCGACAAATGCGCCGGCACCGGCCAACTGCTCATTGACATGCACTTTCTCGCCGACGTGGCCGTGACCTGTGAGGTGTGCGACGGCAAGCGGTTCAAGAAGAACATTCTGGAGATCAAATACAAGGGCCTGAACATTGTCGAGATTCTGGAGCTCACCGCCGACCGCGCAGCTGATTTTTTTCATGACCAGCGCAAAATTGTCCGCGCCCTTCAGCCGCTGCGCGACGTGGGGCTTGGCTATCTGCGGCTTGGGCAAAACACCTCGACGCTCAGCGGCGGCGAGGCCCAGCGCCTCAAATTGGCCGGCCACCTTGCCGAGCGCGGCTCGCGCCGCCATCTGATGATGCTGTTCGACGAACCGACAACCGGCCTTCATCCTGCCGATCTGGATGTACTCATGAACGTATTCCGGAAACTACTGAATCGCGGCGCCACCCTCGTGATCATCGAACACAATCTCGACCTGATTGCGCAGGCCGACTGGATCATTGACCTCGGGCCGGAGGGCGGCGATGGCGGCGGACAAGTCGTCTTCGCCGGCCCGCGCGCGCGTTTCCTTGATCACCCCACCTCGCATACGGCGGCATTTCTTCGCAAACATTTGGGAGCGGAATGAAGGCGGGGGCGCCACGGCCGCAATTCTGCGCCATTTCGGCACCAAAGATTTTCAGCACAAGCGATTTGATCGCTGCGCGGGGCGGTTGGGGCCATTCGCTATAAAAGAAAGATGCCGGGCGGCCAATCCCGGCATCTTATAAGGGAAAAGGGAGAAATGGGGTGTAAGGGCGTAATGATAATGAGACTGTCGGAATGCAGAAGTTGAACTGGTTGGCGCGGAGTGCCGCGCTGCGTTCCGAAATGTCTCTATGGATTGAGCCTTCCTTTACTGAGGTTTTGCGGGCGCGGCGTCGGATTTCTGCGCCGGCTCGGCGGCTTTGGCGCGCGCACCGGTTTTCGGCTGCTGCTTGCTGCGTGGCGGACGCCCTTCTCTGGGCGGACGTTGTTCCCCCCCTTGGCGTTGTTGTTCGGGTTTTTGCGCTTGGGCCGGTTGTTCTTTTTTCGGGGCGGCTGCGGCCGGTTTGGGCGGTTCCTGTTTTTTCGGGGGGGTTTTCACTTTGGGCGGCGGCGCAGTGCCCACGATGTTGGTGCCATAACGCCGGGTAAATTTTTCGACGCGTCCGGCGGTGTCCACATAAATTTGTTTGCCGGAGAAAAAGGGATGACACTGGGAGCAGATTTCCAGAGTGAGCGCCGGATACTCGCGTCCCTGATATTCTTTTTTTGGCCCATCAAGGCGCGTCGAAGCAGTTAAAAAGGTATTGCCGCACGACGCGCACGAGACCACTACACTGCCATATTTGGGATGGATTTTGTCTTTCATGCCTTTCTCAGCCTTTCCAGTGGATAAGAGTTGTTGCCGAACGGGATTCAGGAAGCGGCCTTCGAACGCGCCGGTCGGTACAACCGACGATTACAGTCCTTTCATAACTTGTTCCCATACGGGCAGTTCGAGAATCTGCGACTCCTCAATGAGCATGATCGGGATGTCGTCGCGGATGGCGTAGGCGCGGCGACATTCGGCTTTTTTGCATACGAGCCGCTCGCCGTCCAGCCACAGGGGCGACTTGCAGTCGGGACAAGCCAGAATGTCGAGCAGGTCCTGCGCGATGGCCATAACCCCGTCTCCGTCTAACGCACCTCGCGGTGAATCGTGTGTTTGCGCTCGAACGGGCAGTATTTTTTCAGTTCCAGCCGTTCGGTCGTTTTCTTCTTGTTCTTAGTAGTATGATAGCGCGACATTCCCGGAAGGTTGCTGGTCTTGCACGACTGACATTCCAGAGTAATCTTGACGCGCCCTGTTGTTTTTGCCATTGCACTGACTCCAGAGAGAACCGGGGAAAATGAACTGCGCGTATCTGCCGAAGTTTGCCTGCGCAGAGGACTTTGACGATGGATGAGAAGGGCGGCTCTTGTCAATCCGAAAAATCGGCGGGAGGGGGTGGGGCGTCAGGCGTCACTCGACGACGTTTTTATAAACATGAATGTTTGTTTTTATTTGTTTTATGAATCTACGTTCTCGAACGATTCGAATTTGGCTCCTGCGATTCTGCAACTGGCGTTTATGGTGGGATGACAGGGAGGGTTTCTTTAAAAGTCCAATAAAATCAGAAATCTTAATCAGAATTCAATCGGGGTTTTTATCCAGTGTGGGAATTTGAAGGATTTTTTTGCCATATCTTTTCCATGTATAGATAGTTGAAATATAAAGTTTTAGTTTGGGGTTTTTTGTGAATATTGACGGAGCGACCGCATTGGTTACCGGATCGGGCCGCAGGGTCGGCCGGGCGATTGCCTTGGCCTTGGCCGAACGCGGGGCTAATATTATTGTTCATTGCTACCAGTCGTACGGCGAGGCCGAAGAAACCGCCGCGCAAGTGAACCGGTTGGGGCGTCGGGCGACGGTTTTTTCAGCGGACCAGCGCGATTGGAACGCGGTCGAGCGGCTTTGCCGGCAAGCGTGGGATGTCTTCGGCGGCATAGATGTGTTGGTTAACAACGCCGCGGTCTATCGGAGGACGCCGCTGGGAGACCTTGGCGAGAGCGATTGGGACGAAATGCTGGACGTGGATTTGAAAGGGCCGTTTGCGTTTGCGCGATTTCTGGGGTTGCGAATGAAAGAGCGGGGCCGGGGGAAGATCATTTCAATCAGCGATGCGGGTGCGCGGGTGGTCTGGCCGGGCTATATTCCCTATTGTGTTGCCAAGGCGGGTGTGGAGGCGATGACGCGGGGTCTGGCGCGTGCACTGGCGCCCGAAGTGCAGGTGAATGCGATTGCCGCGGGCACGGTGTTGTGGCCGGAAGGATTCGATGCGCAGAGGCAGGAAGCGGCCTTGAGGGGGGTTCCGATGCGTCGGACGGGGTCGCCGGCCGACGTTGCCCGCGCCGTATGCTATCTCGTCGAGTACGGCGACTATATTACGGGCGTGGTGCTGCCGGTGGACGGCGGACGGCATCTGGGAGGTTGACCGCGGCGGGAAGAAGGCTTGGACCATGCCGAAACGCAAAGACCAAAGCAGTGCGGTCGGGCCGCCGGCCCTGAGCATCGAGGAGGAAGAGTTCCGGCGGTGGCTGGTGGATGTGGAACGGCGGGCGATTCTGCCGCTGAAGTGGGTGCTGTGGCTGGGCAGCATCTTCCTGTGGCAGTATGGGCGGCCGGGCCATCTGGCATGGCCGGATGTGGATGTTTTCGTGGTGTTTTTTCTCTATCTGCTTTTCATTCTGGCGGAGCACTATTTCTTTGGGTTCTCGAAGATACCGCTGCAGCAGGTTCGGGCGTTCTGCTATTCGTCATATCTGGTGGATCTTTTGTATGTTACGGCGCTGATCTATCTGGATTTTGTGCACAAGACGTGGGTGGAGTTGGAATCGCCGGATTTTTACATTTTGTATTTTCTTCTGGCGGTGCGCGGGTTTGTGCTCTATCGCAGTGCGGCCGAGCGGATAGTGGTCAATGTCCTGATCTCGCTGTTGCTGGTCCTGTCGTTCTGGCTGGAGGAGCAATCGCTGGCGGCGACCTTCAACCGCCCGCATCTGATCCGGATTGCGTTGGTGTGGATGGTCATTCTTCTGTCGTGGTTTATTTTTGAAATCATCAACCGGCAGAAATTCGAATTGCTGAAGGCGCGCGAACGCCTCTACCAGTCGGAGCGGCTGACGGCGCTCGGCGAGATGGCCGCCGGCATTGCCCACGAGATCAACAACCCCATCGGGATCATCTCGGCGTATGGCGACTATCTGCTGCGTCAGGCCGACGCAACGGACCCGCGGCGCGAGGACTACGAGGTGATTCGCAGCGAAGCGCAGCGCTGCAAAAAAATTGTCAGCGAGTTGCTGCGTTTTGCGCGGCCGGGCGAAACGCGTCGGGAACCAACCAACCTCTGCACCCTCAATGACGAGGTTCTGCGATTTATATTCCATGACAAATCCGACACGGCCGTCCGGTTGGAAAAAACCTATGCGGAGGATGTGCCGTGGGTGTTGGCCGACCCTGTGCAGGTGAAGCAGGCGCTGCTGAACGTCTATGTCAATGCGCAGCAAGCGTTGGCCGGCGAAACCGGCGAGATTCGAGTGACCATTGCCCCCACCCCGCGCGGTGAAGTTCAGATTGCGATTGCGGATACCGGCCGGGGAATTGCGCCGAAGGACCTTGCCCGTGTGTTCGACCCGTTTTTTACGCGAAAGCCCGGCGGCAGCGGACTGGGGCTGACCATCACACGGCGGATATTGGAGGCCAACCATGCCGTGATCGAGTTGCAGCCGCACCAGCCGCGCGGCGTCGTAGTGACGGTGACCTTTCGCGATGTGGTCGAGGTGCCGCCACAAAGCCTTGACAGTTTGGCCTGACCCGCCCATTGTCCCGATTTGTTGTGGACGGGGCGCATCCAATGGACCATCTGGTTGTGGTGATAGACTATGGCATGGGCAACGTGCGGAGCGTTGAGAAGGCATTGGCGCGCTGTGGTGCGGCCGTGGAGGTGACGGGACAACCGGAGCGGATTCGTGCGGCCAGCCATGTGGTGTTGCCCGGTGTGGGGGCTTTTGGCGATGCCATGTGGGAGTTGAAACGGCGCAAGCTTATCGAGCCGGTTCGGGAGGCGATTGCCGACGGCAAACCGTTTTTGGGCATTTGTCTGGGCCTTCAGGTGCTGTTCGAGCGAAGCGAGGAGAGTGCCGGCGTGGCGGGGTTGGGCGTGCTGGCCGGAGAGGTGAAACGCTTCCGTACGCATTTAAAAGTGCCGCACATGGGGTGGAATGGGCTGAAGTTCCAAAAAGAATGTCCGCTGTTTGCCGGAATGGGCGTCGAGCCGTTTGTCTATTTTGTCCATTCCTATTATGTCAGCCCGCGCGAGGCCGACTGTGTTGCAGCTTTGACCGATTACGACGGGGAATTTGTTTCGGCCGTTGCGCGCGGCCGATGTTTCGGCGTGCAGTTTCATCCGGAAAAAAGCCAGGCCGTGGGGTTGAAAATCCTGGAAAACTTTTTGCATCTGCGCGCGATGCCGTTATAAAACGGCCCAAGTATGATCTGCATCTCAAAGAGCAGAGCCATGAAGAGAAGTAGGCCCAAAGCCATAGCGGCACTTCTTTGGGGAATCACCGGCGCAGCCAGTGTGTGGGCCGCGGCGGGCAAGTCGGCCGCGCTTCACGACCCCGTCGCGCTGCCCGGCCAGATCATCGTGGACCCCGCAAATCCGGCATGGCTGCGATACAACGGCGGCGGTCCGGTGTTCATCGCAGGCATAGGCGAGCCGGAGAACTTCCTGTATCGCGGCACGCGCAATCCCGACGGGACGCGGTCGGGCGATCAGATGAAGTTGATCACCCGAGTCGCCGGCACGGGTGTCAATTGCGTGTATGTAATCGGGTTTGTGGACTCACGTTACGGCGGCGACGGCACGCCGGCCAAGGATAATTTCGGCAACCCGTTCGAGAACGGCGATATCAACAGGGAAATTAATCCCGACATTCTCAACCAGTGGGAAGAATGGTTCAATGCGTTGGAAAATCACGGGATCATCATTTATTTTGTGCTCTATGACGACCTGATAGATGTCCTGCCGAACCAGCGGATGAACTGGGACCTCGATGCGCAGGGCAATTTGCATCCACAGGAGAAGAAATACGTGGATGCAGTGGTCAACAAGTTTAAACACCACAAGCGGCTGATCTGGTGTGTGAACGAAAGCGCCAACAAGTCGTATCCGGGCACCTATGTGGCCCGCTGGAAGAAAATTGCCGAGCGGATTCGGGAACTCGACACCTATAAGCATCCGATTGCGATGGGGATGGTGGTTCCGACCGATCCCGACCGCGTGGCTGAGGCCTCGCAACAAGCGTATGCCGGCCATCCCTGCTTCAATCAGGATCTCGTGCAACACGTGCAGGCCCAAAATGCCGACGCGATGCATAAGATCTTTCTGGACTTTTGGGGTCAGGCGCAGGGGCGCTACAACCTGCTTTTGGCGCAATCGTGGCCGGTCACACACGGCGCCGATCAGCGCCAGAAGTCGTGGGCGGTGGCCATGGCCGGCGCCTATTTCATGCACGCCATGCCGACTTCGAACAAAACACAAGTTTATGACATGGAGCGGACGCCCGTCGAGGAATTCCAAACGATGGGGCATGTCGCCCGGTTTATGGAATCGGTGGCGGAGCTGACGCGGATGGCTCCCCGCGATGATCTCCGGAACGGCCAGACCCAATGGGTGTTGGCTGCTCCCGACAGCGGGGCCTATGTGGCCTACTCGTATAACGCCACGGAAAACCTCGGATTGAAAGGCGTCAAAGAAGGAGACTATCGGCTGCGGTGGATGGATTGTGTCAGTGGCGCAACGCGGGAAGAGTCCGGCATTGTTGCGATTGGCGGCGATATGGTCTGGTTCAAACCGAAGGGGTTTGGCAACGAAGTGGCACTCTATGTCAGTGCGGCGAAAGCTGCCCAAAAGCCGCAGCCAGCAGCGAAGAAGAAATCCGAGAAGTCGCCGCAGCCTCAAAAAGCCGCAAAATCGGCCACCGTTGAGCGCTGGGATACTTGGGAGTGGGCGTTGGAATCGGGACGGGATTATGGCAATCCGTTCCGCGAGGTAACCTTGCGGGCAACGTTCACATGCCCGGCAGCGAAGAAAGAGATCACTGTGCATGGTTTCTATGACGGCGGGCGGACGTGGCGCATCCGTTTTATGCCCACCGAGGTTGGCTCGTGGACTTATCGAACGGAAAGCAACGATCCCGATTTGAACGGCCAGAGCGGCCGTTTGTTTTGCGTGGCGGCCTCCAAACCATATTTGCACGGACCGCTCCGCGCATCGGGGTTTCACTTTGAGCATGCCAACGGAAAACGGCGATTCCTGATCAGCACGCGATTGAGCGCCATGTATGCCACGCCGGAGGCTCGCACAGCCACCATCGCTTATCTGAAGGAGTCCGGCATCAACCGGCTCCTGTTTATGATGGGCGGCATTCAGGATACGATCAAGAACCTGTATGGTCCTAATCTTGATTTCACGCGTTATGACGTCGAAAAGTTTCGGCAGATTGACGCATGGATTGATGAATTGCGGCGCAACGACATCCTTGCCGCTCCCTATTTTTACTACTTCAACGACGGCGACCAATGCAAGATGACCCGCGAGGACGACTTTGCGTATATTCAATACGGCATGGCGCGCTTCGGCGCCTACGCAAATGTGCTCCCGTGCCTTGCCAACGAGGTCGAAAAGAAATATACGCGGTTTGCAGACCCGGCATATAACCTCAAGTCGCACGAGTGGGCCAACGAAATGGGCGCTTTTCTTAAAAAGTGCGCCGTCTTTGGCCAGGCTGTTACGGTTCATAATCCAATGGAAACCGACAATGCGGTTCGGCCCAGCTTTTATACACTTCTGGCCGACTGGCCGTTTCCTTGGGCCGACTACATGATGCGTCAGGCGCAAGTGGGAGCGATGGGTTCCGTGCCCGAGATGAGCGATCATGTCCCGGAAAGCAAAATCCCGTTGTATAATGAACGCGCCTTCGCCCGCCATAACCAACTGTTGATAGACCTGCGTCGGTTCGGCATCCCCATTATTAACGAGGAGCCGGGCTATGAAATGGCCGGAAGGGATTGGAAGGGACGGGTGACCCCCCAGCCGCGCCCGTGGCACTCGCAGACGCCCGACACCGTGCGGCCCACATTTTGGACGGCGGCCACGGCCGGCGCATACTGCATGTGGGGCAATATGGCCACGTATGAATTATATGATCCGCTTCCGACCCTTCGCGCAGCGGCCAGCCCGACTCCCACCTATCTCAAGGTGCTGGCCAGCGTCATGGCCGAATTGCCCTACTGGGAAATGTCTCCGGCCAACGACTGTGTCAATGCCAACGCCGTGGAGATTGAGGGCGTAAAGTATCGCACCCACTTTGCACTGGCCAAGCCGACCGACAGCTATTTGATCTATTCCCTCAAGGGCGGGCCCATGGAAGTCAAACTCCCTCAAGGTCGCTATGAAGCAACTTTAATAGACCCGCGCACCGGCAACCGAAAAGACTTGGGCCGGATTAGCGGTACGGTTTTCAAAACCGATCTGCCCGCAGGCTCCGATGCTGTCGTGATCATCAAAAAGGTGTAGGCGTGCCAAACCCATACCGCGAAAGGAACAATTCGTGAAGCCCCGACAAACCCTTATCTGTGCAGACTTGGAAGGCGTCTTTACGCCGGAAGTGTGGATTGCCGTTGCGGAGAAAACCGGCATCGAGCGGCTGCGCCTGACCACGCGCGACGTGCCCGACTATGATGTGTTGATGAAGGGCCGCCTGCAAATCCTTCGCGAACACGGTCTGAGGCTCGACGACATTCAGGCGGTCATTCGCACGCTCGACCCGCTGCCCGGCGCGCGCGAGTTCCTCGACTGGGTGCGTGCGCGCACGCAAATCATTATTCTCTCGGATACCTATACGGAATTTGCCGCGCCATTGATGGCCAAACTGGGCTATCCCACGCTGTTCTGCAACAGTCTGACGGTGGACGAGAACCGGATGATCGTGGATTACAACATCCGCATTCGCGACGGCAAGAAACACGCCGTGAAAGCCTTGAAGGGGTTGAATTATCGCGTGATTGCAATGGGCGATTCCTATAACGACACGACAATGCTGGCCGAGGCGGACGTGGGAATTTTGTTCCGGCCGCCGGCCAACGTGGTCGCCGAATTCCCCCAGTTCCGTGTGACCCGCGAGTATGAAGAACTGAAAGCCTATCTGGAAGAACTGCTGTAACATGGTAGAGGAATTTTCCAAGCCTCGTATCCTTTCGTTTTTCGGGCGCGGCACATCCAGCGACGTCCTGCAAGCGCCGCTCGGGCTGGCCACCGGCATGCACTGCGTTCGGTGCAACCGCGCCTTCAGCATGCTGAAGAGCACTCTGTGGTGCCCCGACTGCGGTATTGAGGGCATTCTTGACATCGAGTATGATTACGACTCGATCGCCAAAGTGCTGACGCCCCAACGTCTGGGACAAACCGCGCTGCGGTCGCAATGGCGCTACCTGCCGCTTTTGCCCGTTCGGGGGATTAAGCGGACGCCGCCGCTGGAAGTCGGGTGGACACCGCTCTACGATGCCAAGGCCTTGGCCCAGACCGTCGGGATGGACCAAATCTGGCTGAAAGACGAAAGCCGGAATCCCACCGGTTCGATCGAGGACCGCGCCACGGCCCTCGCTCTCACCCGCGCGCTCGAGGACAACTACTCGATGGTGACCTGCGGGGCGACGGGGAATGCGGCGCTTTCGACCGCCGCGATGGCTGCTTCGGCAGGCCTGCGCGCCACCTTGTTTATCAGCCATTCGGCCCCGGAAAGCCTCATTGCCCAGCTGCAATTGTTCGATCCGGAAGTTTTCGCCGTCGAAAGCGGCTATGAGGATGCCGTAAAACTGAGCGTCAAATGCGCCGAGGAGTACGGCTGGTATAACCGAAACAAAGCCATCAATCCCTTCCTTGTGGAGGGCCTGAAAACCGCAGCGTTCGAGATGGCCGAGCAATTGCACTGGAATGTGCCGGAATATGTGGTGGTTCCCGTGGCCGAGGGCTCGACTCTGGCGGCGGTTTGGAAGGGTTGGTGCGAAATGAAACGTCTGGGCTGGGTGGCCACTGCGCCGAAAATAATCGGCGTGCAGGCGGAAAGCGCCGCGGCGGTGTATGCAGCATGGAAGGAGAATCGCGAGCCGCTGGCCATGTCGCCGGCGACTCTTGCCGAATCCCTTGCGGTCGGTTCGCCGCGCGACTGGCGTAAAGCCGTGGCCGCCGTGCAGGAATCCGGCGGGATGATGGTGACCGTATCCGATCGCGAAATTCTGCAAGCGATGCATTTGCTGGGCGAGCGCAGCGGACTTTTGGCCGAGCCGGCCGGCGCCGCGACACTGGCCGGCTTGAACTCGCTTCTGCGCTCCCGCCAGATGCCGCGCACTGTAACGGCGCTCCTGATGATTACGGGCGGCGGTTTGCGCCATGGTGCGGCCGCGGCGGCGGCCTCAGGCGGTGCGCGGACCGTTCCCCCTGATTTCGACAAGGTCCGTGCCATTTTGCAGCGGACTTTGTCGCGCACGCCCTTTTAGCAACACTGCGGAGATGGACAGAACGGCGCGCGGGACGGCTCGAAAGTTCCAACCGAAACGAGGGAAATGCCATGAGACGCGTAGGATATGTTCTGGTATGGACCGTGTGGATGGCAGGCGGTGTCCGAGCACAGGCAGCGGAGCCGTCGGCGCGCCCCACAACACCGACTACATCGGCCGCGGCGGCGACCACCGTGCCGGCCGTACAAGCGGCCGCAACGTCGCCGGCCCTCGGAAGCGATGCCGCCGCCGTCAAATGGTTGCGGGCGCTCGAAGAAAAGCATCGCGACCATCGGCGGGCGTCGGGGAAATTCACGCAGGAGAAAACCGATCCGGTGTTTCTGGAAAAGATCAAGGCGACCGGACGGTTTTGGTACGAGCGGCCGTCCAACTTTCGCTGCGACTATGACAAGCCGGAGGCCAGCACAAGTCTGGTGACGGGCGACATGGTCACCTTGTATTTCCCCGAATTCAAACAGGCCGAGCGGTATCGCCTCAGCCGCGAGGGTTCGGGCATCAGCGAGGTCAACCAGATGCTTCTGGCCTTTGGGATTGAGACCGACAAGGTGCTGAAACATTTTCTGGTGCACCATGATCCGGCGACTTCGGCGGACATTGTCCGGTTGATTTTCACGCCGCGCGCCAAACGCGAAGCCCGTCCCTTTGCCCAGTTCGTGCTGGAGATTCCCAAGCCCGATCTGCCCACACAACCGGAAGACCAGCCGTATTGCCGGTTTGAAATCAAAGGCGACGAGGGCGACCGGACGGTCGTGGTCATCACGGAAATCAAATGGAACGACCCGGATATGCCGGCCGACATATTTCAGTTGCATCTGCCGCGCGACGTCGAAATCATCGAATGAGGGTTGCAGCATGCATGACAGGTTTCCTGACGGCCAAAGATCGTGCGCTCACCCATGCACGGAGAGGTCGCACGCGGCCAAAAGGTGGAATGCAATGAAACGAACTTTCTTCGTCTTCGCAGTGGTGGCTGTTGCCATGGCTGCGGCATGCACGCGGATTCCGCCGGTGCGAATCCTCCCGACTCATATCAACTCGATCTATATTGTGACGTTCGAGAACCGGTCTTATGAGCCGGGGATCGAGGAAAAACTGACGAAGCTGACGCAGGAGGAGTTCCTGCTCGACGGCCGTCTCACAGTCACCACCCGTCCGAATGCGGACGCCATCCTTGCGGGAAAGATTCAGTATTACAATGTCCTGTCCGGCCGGTTGGGCACGGATGACTTTCCGCTGTCCAGCGAGATCGAAGTGGTGGCCGACGTTTCGCTGTATGACCCGTCGGATCGCAAACGAGAAAAACCGCTGATGACGTGGCAGAACATTGACGCCCGGTATTCCTATGTCAGCGATGCGCGGCGGATCATCCAGATGAGCGCCGAGGATGCTTCCGAAGAGGCTCTCCGCTCGCTGGCGCGTCAGATTGTTTTCGCCGTGATCACGCAGCGGCCGACAAAAGTGGCCCCCGGTGTCCTGACTGCATCGGGGCCGGCCCCTCCCGGAACACCGCAGCGGATTCCGGGTGCCAAGACTTTGGATACGCGGTTCCTGGACACCGTAACGACCACAACCGATCTTGCACCGGAAACAGAACCGGCCAAGAGCAGGAAATAAGGCTCGGTCAAGCCGGTGCATCCCGCATAGCCAGTCGCACAAAGGTTCTGACATTGTGTGGGGCAATCTACATCGCAGCTATCTTCCGCTTCTGTCGGGTTTGGTTTTCCTGTTTATCACCGGTGTCGTGGTTGTCGAAATAGACCGGCAAATTTATCAAGGCAAGAAGAAGGAGATTTGCATTGCCAATGCCAAGTTGATTACGCCGCGCGACCAGACGGAATCTCTTTTCCGGGCTGCATCGGGTTTTTTTTATTGGAAAGACCTCGTGGCGCGCAATCCCGCCGAAACTTCGCGCGCCGCCCCGCTGATTCAGGATGCATTCCGCGTTTTGGACAGTGAAACCAGCCGAATTCTCCTCGCCCCCAACAGCATTGTACACATCGGCATTTATGCGATTCGCCGCGAAAACGGCAGAGTTGTCCGCGAACGCGTTCTCGCGCGCGATGCCGACAAATCCAAGTACCGCCGCTGCAACACGTGGACCAACAGCCTCGTGCTCAAGCGCTTTTGGGGGGAAACCGCACGCCAGTTTGACTCGCCGGAGTCCGAACAGCAGATTGGCGAGATTGTCTTTCGCTACACTACGCCGCTGAACATTCCCGAGATTACCATCCTGACCCGACAATACTGGCTCCTGCTGGCATCCGTTGTGCTTCTGTTGAGCGCCCTTTACTGGTATATCCTGCGCCATCTCATCCTGCCCATCAAAACAGTCACCAATTCTGTGGACCGGTCGAAGGATGCCTTGCCGGAGATTCTGCCGCACCCGCGGACCCTGCTCGAAAAGGCGTACAACAACTTGGCGCGCGACGCCCTTCTGAACGCGGTCTCCGGCCGCATGGCCGAGTATATGTCGCTCGACCGTCTGGTTCCGCGGGAGGAAATCATCGGCGCGTTGCCGGAAATGATCGCCCCGCGGTTCGGGTTCGCCGCCGTTTATGCCGTCGAACTGTCCTTTGCCGACCCGACCCAGCCGGTCATCCAATGGTCAATCGCTGGACTTCATCCGACCCTGCCCGCCGACTTTTCAGGCCCCAACGAAGCAGATTGGGTCGAGCTGGGCCGGCGATTTGCCACCGAGTGGAGCTACCGGCTCTGGGACATGAATCCGGCCGGCGACGACCGGCGGCCTTTTTTCGCCATTGCGATTGCGGCCGACCGCGACCAGCAGCGCGCGACCTTTCTGGCCGTCGCTCCCCTTGGCCCTGTCAATCACGACACACTCAACTGGTGCCGCGACACGCTGGTTCGTCTGGGCAACTCTATTCGCACCGGTTTGGACACGCTCGAAATGCAGCGCGACCTCATTGTTCGGGAGAAGAGCAAGGCGCACATCAGCCTGTCGCGCGCCCTCGGCCACGACCTAACCAACATGATTGCCACTAGCAAACTCGAACTCGATACGGTGCGGCGGGTCCTGCAGCTGCCCCCCGACCGGCAAATGAACATGGACCCGCCGCTGCGCCAGCTGTTCACCGAATCGCTGCATGCACTCTTGCAGAACACGCGCTTTCTTCAGGAAATCATCAATATCTATCGCTCGTTCAGCTATGTGCATCATCCGCAGTATGAACGGACCGATCTCAACGCGCTGGTGAAGGAGACGGCGGACTTGTTCCGGCTGTCGTTGTCGCGGCGCGTCGAACTGACGCTATCCCTTGAAGAGGGCCTGCCGTGCAGTTGGGTCGAGCCGCGGCTTTTAAAACTGGCGCTGTTCAATCTGTTGACCAATGCCACGGACTCGTTCAAACGCCGAATCGTGCAGGAAGGGGACTTTGCGCCCGTATTAAGAATTGCAACGCGCGCCGATGCTGCGGCACAATCCGTTTTGATTTCGGTGTGCGACAACGGTCTGGGCATTCGCAATCAGCGCGGTGAGCCCGCCAGCCCCGAAGAAATCCGCGCCATTTTCCGCGGCGGCTATACCACCAAGCGGGAAGGCATGGCTGAAGGCCTCGGACTCAGCTGGGTGCGCCAGATCGTGTGCGAGTTCCATCAGGGACAGATTCAGGCGCGGAATCTTCCCGACGGCGGCGCCGAGGTCTCGCTGGTTCTACCGCTGACGCAAACCGCCCCGGACCGAAACGCCCTTGAAGCGCAAACGCCGCCCCATTCCGGTTCCGAATCGAACCCGGTGCCCGAAGGGAGTTGTCCATGAAACCCATTCACGTATTGATTGCCGATGATAACGCCATGTACCGCCAGGCGTTCGCCCGCAACTTGCGCCTGCAAGGCTACGAGGTGTTCGAGGCAGAAAACGCCGATGATGCCATGGCCATTGTCCGCACACAAAGCGATCCGCTCGTAGTGGTAACCGATCTGGCCATGCGCACCGACCGCGAGGGACTGGACTTGATTCGCCGCTTGAAAAGCGAACGTCCCTTGCTGCCGATCATCCTGATCTCGGCCGTGGGCACCTTTGAAGAAGGGGCGATGGCCACCCAATATGGCGCGGCGCGGGTCTTTAGCAAGAGCCGCATTGAAGAGGAACTGGACCCGCTCTATGACGAGATCAACCGGTGCCATGCCAGTTACTTGAAGAACGCGGCCATCCTGCGGCACGTGCGTAACCTCGGCGAGCAGATGGACACGATGGAAAGCGGCGAAGTGGAAGCGACCGTGGCCCATTTGCAGGAGGTTCTCGGCGACGGGGAGGTGCTGCCCTACGTCAAAGGCGAGGTGTTCGAGCGGCTGTTGGACTTGCGGTCGGCTGAAGTTCGCGCCGCCTTGCAGAAAAAGGCAAGCCTCTTGATCGAAAGCGCGCCCAATGGCAAACCCGCGCTGGGCCTCAAGGAAGTGGACGATCTGCTGCGGGCCGAATTGAGCACTTTCGACCGTCTCTCGCCCGAATCCCACGAGGCCTTGCGCACGGCCGAATTTCTCTACCGCCAGCAGTCGCGCCTCGGTCAGGAGATTGACCTCTCACGCAACATCGGTTTCTCGTATTGTTTTGCCGTCGAGAACGAAGCCAAGGTCGTGCTCCGGCGCAAACTGACGCGCTTTCTGGAAGCCAAAAGCACCTATAAACTGCTCGAAGTTCTGTACAACTACAAAACGCGAAGCTTGGACCTGTTCTTCCACCAGTATCTCTTGCAGTTGCAGCACCAACGCCGGCTGGAGGTGACCATTGAAAATGTGGCGCAAACCTTCGCCCGAATCCGCGAACATGAAGCGCGCTACAAGCCGGACGGTCTGAAAGCCCTTGGCATCATCATCTTTTGCTTCGGCCGCACCTACGAATTTCGCCGCGGCACGGTTCCCATGCTCATTGACAATCCCCTCAACCTCAAAGGCCTTGACGATGATAACGAAGTGCTGACGTTTGCCGAACTTCTGACCGGTCTTCAGCACTATCGCAATCCGTATATTCACCCGGAAATCAGCGACATGCAGAAAGTGTCCAAGATTCGCGACACCACCCTGCGCTGTCTGACGTGCATTGGGAAACTGGTATGATCGCTTTCACAACTTTCTTTTCGGCATGAGACGATGATGGAAACCTTGTTTCAGCGATTTGTTCTGGCCGGCGGAATCGTCATGATTCTGCTCATCCCGTGCTCGGTCGCCGCTCTGGCTCTGATCCTGCACGGCCTGATAGACCTGCGGCGCGGCAAAGTCATGCCCCGGCGCGTGGACGCAGTGTTCCGCGACTTGGACGGGTCGGCTTCGATTGAAGCGCTGCAAGAGAAACTCAACACCTGCCCCGACAGCCCGTTGACCCGCGTCTGCCGCCGCCTGTGCCCGTGGGTCGGCCGCCACGGCGAAAGCTGGGATTTGGCCGTCCAGCAGGTGACCAGCGAAGAAGTCGCCGGCCTTTATCAGAAGCACGGCTACCTGTCGCTGATTTATCAAGTGGCGCCGCTTTTGGGCCTGCTGGGCACCATTCTCGGCATGATCCGCGCCTTCCATACGTTTGGCGCGTCGCCCGACCGTTCGGTCGGCGATCTCGGGCGCGGCATCAGCGAAGCGCTGGTCACCACCATGTGGGGGCTGATGATCGCCGTCCCGTCGCAGTTTTTCCTGAGCCTGTTCCGGCAGAAGCTTTACCGCTATGAAGAGGAATTGATTCCGGGGCATGTCCGGCAGCTTTTCGCCCCGCTGCAAAGTGCGCTCAAGGCCCCGCAGGGCCGGCCGCCCGCAAAGTCCGCGCCGCCAAGGGAGCAGCCGTAATGCCTGCCGACCGCCGCCTCCGCCGCTCCGACCTCGAGCCGATCAATCTCACGCCCCTTCTGGACTGTATTCTCAACCTCATTTTCTTTTTCCTTCTGGCCACCACCATCAAGGAGCGCATGAACGTGCTCGAAGTGGAAATCCCCCAGTCGGGCATCAGTTCGCCGGCTCCGGAAGAACGCCGCGAACTGGAAGTAACGATCGCGGCGGACGGCGCCATTTTTCTCAACGACGACCGCGTGACCAGCGCCCAGCTGCGCACACGCCTCGCCGATGCCCGCACGTCGGAAGGACAGGCGCTTCCCGTGCGGATCCGCTCGGACAAAACCGCCCAAGCACAGGTGCTCGTTGACGTCATGTCCATTTGCCTCGAAACCAGTCATCCCACGTTCAGTTTGCAGGTCAAACCCAGCGCGCCCACGCCCTAAGATTCGCCGCAGCACCGGAAAACCCGGAATCAGGCTGGAAGTTGAAATGGACAAAGACTTGGCGATTCATCAACTGGCGCTCGATGACCGGACGTTCGACCTCGGCTTTGCGCGCCGCTACGACCGGCTGAGGCAGTCTGTGCAGGCTTTGGGCATCGTGCAGCCCATCCTCATTCGGCAGGCCGCTGCCGCGGGTACATCGCAAGGCACTTATCAAATTGTCTGCGGATTTGGGCGTGCGCGTCTGGCCGGCGAACTGGGTATCCCGCACATTCCCGCGCGCCTCTTGCCGACGTCCGCCAGCGATTTCGACTGCCTTCAACTGGCTTTGTTCGACAACTTGTCGCACCGCCACCTGAATCCCATCGAGCGCGCCATTGCTCTGGACCGGTTGGGGCGCCACGTCGGGCGCGAGGCTGTCGTTGCCCGCTACCTTCCCCTCTTGGACCTGCAGCCCAGCGGCGTAGTGCTGGAGCGAACGCTGCGCCTGCTCGCCCTGATCGAACCGCTGAAACTTGCCGTCGCCGAAGGGCGAATCGAGGAGAAAACCGGCGTCCTTCTGGCCGGTTGGGAGCCGGCCGATCAGAACTCGTTTGCCCAACTCTTGGCCAGTTGCATTCCGACGGTTTCTGTGGCGCGCGAGTGGGCGGAGAATTTGGACGATATGGCACGGCGCGACCGTTGCGCGGTGCGCGACGTGTTATCGGCACCGGAATTGACCGCCGCATGGGGCTGCGAGGACACCGCGCCGTCCACGCGATGTGCCGCCGTGCGGCGGGCCATTCATCGCCTTCGATATCCAACGCTGTCGGCGCAGGAAACCGCGTTCGAGGTCGCCCGTGCTGCGTTGAAACTGCCGCCTGACATGCGGCTCGAGGCCGCGCCGAATTTCGAGTCCGACGACCGCCTTCTGACCGTTCGATTTCGCAACCCCGACGACTTGCGCCGTGCCGCCGCTGCTCTCCAACGCTGGCTTGACAACCCCGACCTCGTGAATGCCCTCTGGCCGCGAATATAACAAGTCATCGAGGCTGCCGCCGCCGGCGATGCGGCGTGGGTGTATCTCCCGAAAGCGGGAGAACGTCCCACGAGCACAAGCAAAATCGCCGCGTGATGCGGGGGAAACCCACGCTTGGTAGGTTTGGGTTCGGAAGAAAGAAAAAGCGGCAGCGCGGCTGCCGCAGTCTAAAGCGCGGCTGGGGTTTGGCACAAAAGATAGTGACAAGTGCGCTGCCTCAGGCCTTGTCCGTTTCGCCCTTCGAGGCCCAATAAGGCCACAGTATGATTGAACGACCTTCTCCGGATTTCGGGAAATGCACACTCAATGCGCCGGCAGTGTTTCTTGCGCTTGACAAGTCAACCGGCTTCCTTGCAGTTGGCATTCACCTTTACACTTCATCCTATGGAAGGATTTGCCTTATGAGTTACAACGTTTATGTCACGCGTCAGATCCCCGAACCCGGTCTGGAGCTGCTGCGCCGTGAATGCAGCGTGGTCGAAGTTAATCGGGAAGACCGCGTGATTACGCGCGCGGAACTTCTGGAGAAAGTCCGCGGGCGCGACGGTCTGCTCCCCATGCTCACCGAGCGGATAGACGCCGAAGTGATGGACGCTGCGCCGACACTTCGCGTTGTGGCCAACTATGCCGTCGGTTACAACAACATTGACCTTGCCGCCGCCACTGCCCGCGGCATTGTCGTCACCAATACTCCGGGCGTTCTGACCGACGCCACAGCCGATCTCGCTTGGGCCTTGCTCTTTGCCGTTGCCCGCCGCGTGGTCGAGTCCGACCGCTTTACGCGCGAGGGCAAGTTTGCCGGCTGGGCGCCCATGCTGTTTCTCGGCGCCGACATCACCGGCCGCACCTTGGGCATTGTCGGTGCCGGCCGGATTGGCGCCGCCATGGCCGAGCGCGCACGCGGCTTCCAGATGAAAGTCCTCTACACGGATACAGTCGCCTCCGAGCGGCTGGAACGGGAACTGGGCGCGCGGCGCGTCTCGCTCGATGAGCTGCTCGCCGAAAGCGATTTCGTCTCCGTTCACGTTCCCCTGACCGAAGGAACGCAGCACCTGTTTGGCATCGAACAGTTTCGGAAGATGAAGCGTACGGCGATTTTCATCAATACGGCACGCGGCCCTGTTCACGACGAGGCGGCGCTGGTCGAGGCCCTGAAGTCCGGTCTGATTGCCGGCGCAGGGTTGGACGTCTATGAGCACGAACCGGCTCTGGCGCCGGGCCTTGCCGACCTGCCCAACGTGGTGGTGCTTCCGCATATCGGCAGCGCCACGATCGGAACGCGCACGCGCATGGCGCTGATGGCCGCCGAGAACCTTGTGGCCGTTCTCAAAGGCCAGCGTGCCCCCAACTGCGTCAATCCGGAAGTGTATGATAAGAAATAGCGTGTTGGTCTGCTGAAAAATCGCGACGCGTGCGGACAGATGCGCGCCCGCCCCAACTGATGATGCCACCTTTTTCGCGCAGGGCGGGTGCGTGCTGTTTTTGCATTGCTACATTCGGGTGAAGGGGCGTCCCACGCCCGTAAAGACCTGCTTTTCCTGCAACTTGCCATCCAAGAATATATACTTCTCGCCCACATCCCAATATGTCCAGCTCTCCCGCTTCATGCCCTGCACGGGACTCAACACATCGCGTTCCTGCGGGTCGCCACGTTCGCACAGCACGCGGAACTGGTCGGACATCGGCACTTCGACAAACTTGGTCGGCGACTCGAACCGAATTTCGATGCCGGCCTTCTCATACAACCACGACAGAGGCAACTTGCTGACTTGGCGGTTGCGATAGACCGGCCCCGCCTCGCGGCTGGTGGCAATCTCACCGCGGGGATTATACCAGACACGGAAAAAATCCGGTTTGCCGTATTTTTCGTAGGCCGCCAGCTCCGCCGCAGACAGCTCGCGCAAGTTTGGCCAGTTCTCCGACGGCCGAACCAGATTGACCGAAAACTTGGTGTCCATGGAAACCGACAGGTCCTTCTGGCAGGTTGCCGAAGCCCCGCAGAGAAACATGGCCAAGCCGAACGCCCACACCCGGCATCGCATAGCCTTTCTCAGTCTGTTTTTCTCCGTCATTTTCAATCCTCCAACCGAATTTGTCCTTATGATTTTTTGTATGCGCGACAAAATGCAACGGAAAAACCGTTCGTAAAACAGGCTTTGTCCATCGCCGTGCATCAAAATCGCTCCAAGGCATGCACTGGGAATTTACTGTTGCAACGCCCGCTGAGTATGCCACTGGCCGAAGCGCCCTCTGACGGCAAAAACTCGGCCTTTTTGGCTGCAATCGCTTGGAAATCGAATGGCCAAGATTTGTCTGATTCTGCTGACACTTTTTAGCCCGGCTGACTATCTGTTTGCTTGACTCAACTTTGCATTTTCGCATCACCCTGCCTGCCGAACATATTCTTACATTATTGATAAATAATAATATATACACCCAAACTTTCCAAAAATCTCTGGCGGCACAGGGATTGCCATTCTCCGCGGCAGGAAAAAAATCGAACACGGACGTGAATCATGCGAATTCTATGGGGACCTATAC
>JAOAGV010000027.1 GCA_026415575.1 Candidatus Sumerlaeia bacterium | reverse complement strand
TTGCCGGGGCGTCAGGCGACTGGGTGCTGGTACTTGACGCCGACGAGCGGCTGTATCCGCGTCACTTTGCAGCCGTCCGGCGCCTGATCGAGAATCCGTGGGCCGACGCCGTGCAGGTGTTTGTCCGCACTTATTCCGACGACAGCACGCTGGTGGGCTGGATGCCGATAGACCCGGCACAGGCGGAATCGCGCGGGTTCTGTGGTTACTTCGACTCGCCGCAAGTGCGACTGTTCCGCCGTCGCAACGGTGTGCACTTCGAGGGCATCGTCCACGAGACGGTGGTGCCGTCGTTGATGCAAAACCGCCTGCCTATCTATCGCGCCGATGTGTTGATTCACCATTACAAGGAAAGCAGGAATCCGGCCGAACGCGAGATGCGAAACCGCCATATCTTGGAATTGAGCCGCCGGCGCACCGATCTAGCGCCGCAAGACCCGACCGTCTGGTATCAGCGCGCTTTGGCCGCGCTCGATGTCGGCGAACAGGCCGAAGCCGTCTCCGCACTCGAACGCGCGGTTGCGCTGGCCCCAGACAATCGGGAGATGCATCTTCATCTCGTCATGGTTCTGACAATGGCGGGCCGCGCCGCCGAGGCCTGCCGCGTGGCCGCCGGGGCGCTCGAACGATTTCCCGACGAGCCGGAACTGGTGCAGGCCCTCGGCGAGGCACAGCTGGCCGCCGGACAAACGGCCGATGCCCGCGAGACGCTCACGCGCAGCCTCGAACTGGACCCGTATCTCTATCGCTCGCTGGTGGCGTTGGGGGCTATGGCGTTGCGCGAGGAACACGAGGCGGCGGCCGTTGAGTATTTTACCAAAGCCAAATCCATCCATGCCGGACTCGATGCGCCGTATCTGAACTTGGGCTTGTATTATTTGCGAAAAAGGCGATGGAACGACGCCTTGAACGAGTTGCGCCGCGCGTTTGCCATCAATCCGCGCCGCTGGCAATCGCTGGCGGGTATCGGCGCCGTTTTATTCGAGACCGGCCGCTACGAAGAGGCCTGCGAGTGGTATCGCAAGGCCGCCCAAGCGAAAGGGCGCCCGGCGGAAGTCTGCGCGAAGTTGGCCGCTTGTTGTGCAGCGGCGGGTCAACTTGGTGAAGCCCGCACATGGGCGGAGAAAGCCGCGGCCGAATCGCCCGCATGGGCCGGCCTTGCCGCACGGCTTACGGCGACGCAGTCGGGATAGGGCCATGATGCCGATTGTCGAAGTCGAACATTTGAGCAAAGTCTATCGTGTGCGGGCGGCACCGCCCAGCACACTCAAGGAGATGCTCTTGGTCAACTTTCGCGGGCGGCGCGAGGTGCGCGAGGTTCGCGCGCTCGACGACCTGTCGTTTACCGTACAAGCCGGCAGCATGGTCGGCATCCTCGGCAGCAACGGTTCGGGCAAGTCCACGTTGTTGCGAATCCTGGCGGGTGCCACGCAGCNGAGCGCCGGCCGCGTCGCTGTGCGCGGGCGCNCCGGCTCGCTCATTGACCTGACGGCAGGATTGCAACCCGAATTGACGGGCATCGAAAACATCTTCCTCAACACGTCGGTGCTTGGACTGTCGCGGCACGAAACCCGCCGCCGCCTCGATGCCATCGTGGACTTCGCCGAACTGGGCCACTATATCCACAGCCCCATCCGCTACTACTCGTCGGGCATGCTGGTCCGGTTGGCCTTCTCCATCGCCGTCCATCTCGATCCCGAAATACTTCTGGTGGACGAGGCGTTGGCTGTCGGCGATGCGTATTTTCAGAGCAAATCCTTCGATCGAATGCGGCAGTTGCGCCGGACACGCCGCACCACCATGCTGGTCGTTACCCACGACCACCAGATGGTCGAAGAGTTGTGCGATGAGGTTCTCTGGATCGAAAAAGGCCGCATGCGCTACTGGGGAAGCCGCGCGGCGGGGCTGGATCAAATCCTGTTGGAACAGCATCGGCGCGCCTCGACACTTGAAATGATGAAACTCAGCATGGAGTTGGTGCATCTGCTTCTGCGCGGGCGGTTTGGCAACGGCGATGTGTTGATCCGCAGCACGCGGTTCCTCGATGCCGCGGGGCGTCCGACGTGCACTTTCCAAACCGGCGGCCGGTTTTGCGTCGAAATCGAATACGAAGTCCAGCGCCCCATCGAAAGCATGATGTGCGCCGTCGGCATCGAGCGCGACGACGGGCTGACCTGCACGCTGGTGTATTCGACCGACGCATTGTTCAGTGCCGGCATTCCGCCGCATGGCGTCATCCGCGCCGTCGTGGACCCGTTCGATTTTCTGCCCGGTCGCTACCGGTTCAGCGTCGGGTTGTCCAAAGCGGGCCGGCCGGCCGAAGTCTATGACCTGCATTTGCTGCTGTATCTGTTTCGCGTGGAAGGCGATGAATCTGCCATCCCAACGACAGCGGCCTATCAGCAAAAAGCCAACTTCACGGTTTTGCCAGCGGCGTGAGGGGTTGCAGTTTCCGCGTTGAAACCGCTTGCAGAAGTCGGCCCGCCGTATGGGGTATCTACCTTTCTGTAAGCAGCTCAGCACCCAAGATTTTCTGCCATCCCAAACCAAACGGCCCGGAAGTGCAGGACTTCCGGGCCGTTCTTGTTTGCAGGTTGGAAGGGATGCAACTACTTCTTGCCCTTCTTTGCGGCTTTCTTCGTGGCAGCTTTTTTCGGCGCCGGTTTGGCAACCTTTTTCGGCGCCGCTTTCTTCGCCGGCTTGGCCGCGGCTTTCTTTGCCTCGGCGGCCTTCTTCAGGTCTTTAACCGCCGCCTGCGCCAGCGCCAGCCGCGCGATCGGGACGCGGAACGGCGAGCACGAGACATAGTCCATGCCGACGCGGTGGCAGAACTCAACCGACGACGGTTCGCCGCCGTGCTCTCCGCAGATACCCACTTTCAACTTGGGCCGCGTCGCGCGTCCCCGCTGAATTCCGATTTGGATCAGCTCGCCGATGCATTCCTGATCGAGAATCTGGAAGGGGTCGGCGGGGAGGATTTTCTTGTTGATGTAGTCGGGGACAAAACCACCGATGTCGTCGCGCGAGAACCCAAAGCCCATCTGCGTGAGGTCGTTGGTGCCGTAGGAGAAGAACTCGGCGGTTTCGGCGATCTTGCCGGCGTTGAGCGCCGCGCGCGGAATCTCGATCATCGTCCCGTAGAGATAGTCCATTTTCTTCAAGCCATACTTGGCGCAGACTTCTCCGTAGACCTTTTCGACGATGACCTTCTGATTGTCCAGTTCGGCCTTGTTGCAAACGACCGGAATCATGATCTCGGGCAAGACCTTCTTGCCTTCCTGAATCAATTCGGCGGCCGCCTCGAAAATGGCCCGCACTTGCATTTCGGTCACTTCAGGATAGGTCACGCCCAGCCGCACGCCGCGGTGACCCATCATCGGGTTGGACTCGTGGAGTGCCATGGCCCGCTTGTCGAACTCCTCGGCCGAGATGCCGAGGCTTTCGGCCAGCCGCGCGCGCTCGTCAGCCCGTTTCGGGACAAACTCGTGCAGCGGCGGGTCGAGCAGGCGGATCGTAACGGGCAGACCGTTCATCACTTCGAGCGTGGCCTTGATGTCCTTCTTGACGTAGGGGAACAGTTCGTCGAGGGCCGCGCGCCGCTCGGTTTCGTTGTGCGAGACGATCATCTTGCGCAGATAGAAGAGCGGCTCCTCGCTGTTCTTGCCGTAGAACATGTGCTCGGTGCGGAACAGGCCGATGCCCTCGGCGCCGAACGACAGGGCCTTGGCGGCGTCTTCGGGCGTGTCGGCATTGGTGCGGACTTTCAGTTTGCGGAATTTGTCCACAATCTTCATAAACTCGACAAAGCGCGGGTTCTCCGTCGCATCAATCATGTCGAGCATGCCCGCATACACATAGCCTTTGGTGCCGTTGAGCGTGATTTCGTCGCCCTCTTTGAAGACGCGGTCGCCGACGGTCATCGTCCGCGCGGCAAGGTTGAGTTTCAACGCACCGCAGCCGACAATGCAGCACTTGCCCCAGCCGCGCGCCACCAGCGCCGCATGGCTGGTCATGCCGCCGCGGGCGGTGAGAATGCCCGATGCCGCCCGCATACCTTCGACGTCTTCGGGGTTGGTTTCTTCGCGGACAAGGATGACCTTCTTGCCCTGCTTGACCCATTCTACCGCATCGTTGGCGGTGAACACGATCTGGCCGCGGGCACCGCCCGGACCGGCCGGCAGGCCTTTGGCCAGAACCGTCGCCGATTTTTCGGCTTTCGGGTCCACAATCGGATGAAGCATTTCGTCCAGTTGCGCGGGCGACACACGCATGACCACTTCCGCCGGCGTAATCAGTTTCTCCGCCAGCATGTCCATGGCCATATTGAGTGCGGCCGTGCCCGTGCGCTTGCCGACGCGGCACTGGAGCATCCACAGGCGGCCTTCTTGGATGGTGAACTCGATGTCCTGCATGTCGCGATAGTGCTTTTCGAGTTTGATCCGGATGGCATCCAGTTGCTTATAGACTTCGGGCATGGCGGTTTCGAGCGACGGCAAGTCGCGGTTCTGCTCGCTCTTGGTGGCTTCGTTGAGCGGATTGGGCGTGCGGATACCGGCGACCACGTCCTCACCCTGCGCGTTGGGAAGCCATTCGCCGTAGAAATGGTTGTCGCCCGTTGCAGGGTTGCGGGAGAACGCAACCCCTGTGGCCGACGTATCGCCCATGTTGCCGAACACCATCGCCTGCACGTTGACGGCCGTTCCCCACCAGTCGGGGATGCCCTCGATGCGGCGATAGGCGACGGCGCGCTTGCCGTTCCACGACTGGAAGACGGCGCCGATGCCGCCCCACAGTTGCTGCCACGGGTCGTCGGGGAATTCTTTGCCGATGACTTCTTTGACCTTGAGTTTAAACTGCTCGACCAAGCCCTGAAGGTCTTCGGCCGTCAATTCGGTGTCGCTCTTATATCCTTTTTCCTTTTTCAGGTGCTCCATGAGGTGTTCCAATTGGAGCCGGACACCCTTGCCCTCGGCCACTTCCAGACCGGCGGCTTTTTCCATGACCACATCGCTATACATCATGATCAAGCGGCGATAAGCGTCATAGACGAAACGGGGGTTGCCGGTCTTGGCAATCAATCCGGGGATGGTTTTGCTTGTAAGTCCAATGTTTAGAACGGTTTCCATCATGCCGGGCATGCTGCTTCGCGCTCCCGAACGGACGGAAAACAGAAGCGGATTGGCCGGGTCGCCAAATTTCATCCCCATGATCTTTTCGACTTTGGCTACCGCCTTTTCCACGTCAGCTTTCAGCTGGGGCGGGTATTTTCCTTTGTTTTCGTAATACAACGTGCAGACTTCTGTGGTGATGGTAAAGCCGGGCGGGACCGGGATACCGAGATTGACCATCTCGGCGAGGTTGGCGCCCTTGCCGCCGAGCAGGTTTTTCATGTCCGCCCGGCCTTCGGCTTTGCCTTCGCCGAAGAAATACACATACTTGGTGCCCATCGAGATTCCTCCTCCGCGCGCGGTGCGCTTGTAGTCGGATCGCATGTCCGACAAATATTCTTCAATTTTTCCGTGTTGAATCACACTTACAAAACGGGGTTTCAAACAATCGGCCCGATGCGGCCCTTGTCAACCACTTTTTTCGCATTTGAATCCGGCCCAAGGGCGATCTAAGCAACTTTGTTGAGGTTCTTGCAAAACAGGGACCGGCGGTCGGAATATCCGGAGCAGTCCTTCCACGGGACTGCATTCAGTCGAAAAAACGGGTCCAATGCTTATCGCCAGTGTGACTTTTTCTCAAGAAGCTCTACAGTTTCCCACAGAATTCACAATCGGTGAAATCCGCGGAATTTTGTTCTATGGATGGGCGCAAAATGACTTTTTCGGCATGCAATAAACAGGCGTTATCCATGGCAGTCCGAATATCTTTTTGCCTGTTGCTCCTGATCTTGCCGGGTGCGACGGGTCTTGCGGAAGCCCCGGCAACAGGCGTGGTCGAGGAAATTATCTTCGCGCGCCGGCAGCCGGGAGCCGGCAGTCATTGGTATGAAAACTTCGGCTATTATGCGCAGGATGAAAATCTCAAGGTCTATGGCGCTATGGGAGCGCTGTGCCGGCTGCATGTGCAAAGTGGCCGGGTGAGTGTGCTGCTCGATGACCCCGAAGGCTCGGTTCGCGATCCCCAAGTACACTATGATGGGCGGAAAATCCTCTTCTCCTACCGTCCGGGAGGCACAGATCATTTTCATCTCTATGAAATCGGGAGTGATGGCAGCGGTCTGAAGCAGCTGACTGCGGGGCCGTATGACGACATCGAGCCGATTTATTTGCCCAACGGGAAGATCATGTTTTGCTCCAGCCGCGCCAATCGCTGGGTACCTTGTTGGTTCACGCAGGTGGCGATTCTCTATACATGCGACGGCGATGGGTCGAACATTCTGCCGGTTTCGGCCAACATCGAGCACGACAACACGCCGTGGATGATGCCCGACGGGCGCGTGATCTATGAGCGCTGGGAGTATGTGGACCGCAGCCGTGTGGCGTTCCATCATCTCTGGACGTTCAATCCCGACGGCTCGGGACAGATGGTCTTCTCCGGGAACATGCATCCGGGAACGCTGATGATTGATGCCAAGCCGATCCCCGGCAGCGCGGGCGACGTCGTGGCGGTGTTTTCGCCGGGACACGGCCGGCGCGAACATGATGGGGCGATTACAATTGTCAGTCCGCAATCGGGCCCGGATGACCAGTCGGCGGCGCGGCGCGTAAGCAAGGAGGAGAACTATCGCGATCCGTATCCGCTGTCGGCCGATTCGTTTTTGGTGGCACAGGGCACCCGCATTCTCCTGATGAACAGCCGGGGCGAGACGCGCGAGATTTACCGCCTGCCCCCCGATCTGGTCAAAGCGAAAGTGGAGTGTCATGAGCCGCGGCCTTTGCAACCGCGCCCGCGCGAGCCGGTAATTCCGACCCGCAGCGATTATTCGCAGACAACCGGACGGCTGATTTTGCAGGACGTTTATGTTGGACGGCGGATGGAGGGCGTCAAGCGGGGCGAGATCAAGAAGTTACTCGTACTCGAAAGTCTGCCGAAGCCGATCAACTACAGCGGCAAGATGCCGCCGATGAGTTTTAATGGCACATATACACTGGAACGCGTTCTGGGCACTGTGCCGGTCGAGCAGGACGGTTCGGCATATTTCGAGGTACCGGCGCTGCGCAGCCTGTTTTTTGTCGCACTCGACGAGAACAACAATTCGGTCAAGCGGATGCACAGCTTTCTGACTGTGCTTCCGGGCGAAAACATGAGCTGCGTGGGATGCCATGAGAATCGGCAGCAGACGCCGGTGCCGGTCGAACGCTCAAACAGAACAGTCACGCTTCAGGCGCTGCGGCGGCCTCCATCCATAATTGAACCGATTGCAGGCATCCCCGATGTGTTCGACTTCCCGCGCGACATTCAGCCCATCCTCGACAAGCACTGCGTGGCGTGCCACGATTATGACCGGCGCGACGGCGGCGTAGTTCTGTGCGGCGACCGCGGGCCAATCTACTCGCACAGCTATTATGTTCTAACAGCGCGGCAGCTGGTGTCCGACGGGCGCGACCGCATGGAAACCAACCTGCCGCCGCGCGCCGTCGGCACCTCCGCCAGCCCTCTGATGAGATTCCTCAATGGAAGCCACTACGGAGCCCGTCTTTCACAACACGAGCAGGACATGATCCGCTATTGGATCGAGTCGGCGGCGCCCTATCCGGGAACGTATGCCGCACTCGGCACGGGGCAGATCGGCGGATATCCCAAGAGCGTACTGGATACGAGCGACAGCCAGTGGCCGGAATCTGTCGCGGCCGCCGAAGCAATTCAGCGGCGCTGTTTGGGCTGCCACGACAAATCGCGTCCCCTGCCGCAGTTTCTCTCCGACGACATGGGACTTGTGCTCTCGAATCCCGATCCCAACGATGTTCGAATCCGCTACTCGCGGCATTTGATGTTCAACCTGTCACGGCCGGAAAAATCGTTGATTCTTCTCGCCCCGCTTTCCAAATCCGCGGGCGGCTACGGTCTGTGCCGAGCCGGAGGGTGGGACACTTCTGTCGCAGGCGTTTTTGCGGATACGAACGACCCCGACTACCGGAAAATCCTCGCCCTTTGCTGCGAAGGCAAACGCCGTCTCGGCGAAATGAAACGCTTTGACATGCCCGGATTCCGTCCCGACCCCGGCTACATCCGCGAGATGAAACGCTACGGTATTCTGCCCGCTGCGCTTCCGCCCGACGTGCCCATTGACGTCTATGTCACCGACCAAGCCTACTGGCGCTCACTATGGTGGCACCCGAAGGGGCAAACCGCCCGGACGCAAGACGCAGAGTAAAGAACCGAAAACTACATCAGAGACTTTTCTTTTTCGCCTTGGCTTTTTTTGCCGCTGCACCAGATTTGGCGGGCTTGGCTTTTGGCTCGCTGTCTTCGTCTTGGCCCGCCCCCTGCCGCGACAGGGCTTTCAACTCGGTCTCCATGCCCAAGTCGCCTTGTTGCGCCATCCAAGCATCGAGTTGAGCCGAAAGCCGAGCTTTGATGTCGGCATACTTCGGGTCGGCGGCAAGGTTTTTCATTTCAAACTCGTCGGTCTGGAGGTCGTAAAGTTCTTCGGCCGGACGCTTATACAACCACTGAATGCGCTCGGCAAGTCGCGGGTTATTCTCCGCATCCTTCTTCCAGGAATCCAGCAGTGCGTCCTTGTGAATGCCGTTTATTTCGTACGTGTTCTCAGGCGCAAGGTTGCGGATGTATTTGTAGCGGGTGTCGCGCACGGCCCGCATCGGATACGGTTGACGGTAGCCGATAATGCCAACCGTAGTATGCTGCGCGAAGACATAGTCCCAAAGATGATCGGACTTGCCCAGCAGGACGTCGAGAAAACTTTTGCCGTCAAAACCGCGATAGCCTTTGGCGTCCGGACATCCGGTGTCAATTTGGGCGGAATCAATTCCGGCGGCAGCGAGAAAGGTCGGCGGCACATCCGCGTAAGTCATGAGCGCGTCGCTGGTGGTGCCGGCCTTGACCTTTCCCGGCCAGCGGGCAACCGCGGCTATGCGGATGCCGTTGTCATAGACCGACCACTTGCCGCCGTAAGGGAACGAGCTGCCCTGCTCGCTGACAAACAGGACCAGCGTGTTGTCCGCCTGCCGCGTCTCATCGAGCAGGCGCATCAATTCGCCCACCTGCCAGTCGAACTTGTTAATCTCGCCGTAGTAATCGGCCAGAAGCCGGCGCGTGACGGCGTTGTCATGAAGATAGGGCGGAATGGTGAGTGTCGCCGGATCATGCAGGCCTTTGGGCCCGCGATTCCACGGGCTGTGCGGGTCGTGCGAGGCAAACACAAGAAACCACGGCTGGGACGGGTTGCGCGTAACAAACTCTTTGGCGGCGTTGAAATCATCCGGGTTGGCGCTGATCCGTTCATAGGGAAAGGACTCTTTCGGTCCGACGTGTTCCTTGCCTTGCAGGGCCACGCGATAGCCGGCATCTTTCAGATAGGTGAATACGCTTTTGGTGCCGTCATAGAGCCGGGTGTGGTTGGGATAGGCGCCGGCGCGGATGCAGTGCAGACCGGTGTAGAGCGCGTGGCGGCTGGGCGAGCAGGTGGTTGCGGGCGAGAACATGTTCCGCAAATACAAACCCTCGCTGCGGAGCCGGTCGAGGTTCGGTGTTTTTACCTCGCGGTTGCCGGTGAAACCGAGATCGCGCCAGCAAAGATCATCGGCGATGATCAGGAGAAAATTGGGGCGGTCGGGCACTGCGGCCGGCAGCGGGCGGCTGACCGCGCCGAGCAGGCACGCCAGAAAAAACAGCCGGATGAGGTTTCGAGACCCAAGGGAAAAAATTTGAGCAAAAACCCTCATGATTCTTCTCCTTCATTGATTATAAATACGTTGACCTTTGTAAAACAGAATACACTCGCAAAACCTATTAGCCCGTTGGGGTGTTCCTTGTAGTGTTGCTTTGGAAATGCGTTGTTCCCATTTGAGTGGGGGCGGGCATATCCGCCCAACAAAGTGGCAACTATGTGGATTTTCCGACGGTCTTTTATGGTGTTGCGGGCAAACGCTCGACATAAACGTAATACGCGCCGCAGATTTCCTCGCCGTCCTTGTCGAGGAACGCTGTTTGCAATTCGGTCGGCCCGGCCTCGAGCGGAACGCGGAACCGGGCAGCGGTATCTGAGGGTCCGACGTCCACCGTGCGTTCGAACGCGCCGATTTTCAACCGGGCCTTGGTAATGGGCAAAGCAACACCCTCGGGGAATTGGCCGTCGGCGGCTTTGGCTGCGGGCATGCCGGCCGAAAGCGGGGTTTCGCGCTCGCGCGGCCAGCGGCGCAACTCAAAAGCATAGACGCCTTTGCGGGCCGCTTCCAGATACCAGACGCCGTTTTTGCGTTCGCCGCGCCGCACTTGGGCGCCTTGATCGAGAAACACATCGCGCCATTCGCACGGCGACAGCTGTGTGAGCGGCTCCGCGTCGTGGCCGATAATCACGCGTTGCGGCTCGTTCAGGCGCGGTTCCACTGCCGCCCACCATGCCGCATACTGCGCCCGAAGCCGCGCAGCTACGTCGGGATGCTCGGCGATCACATTTCGTTCCTGTGCGGCATCCTTTTCGAGGTCGTAGAGTTCTTTGTCCTGAATCAAACGCCAGCGCCGCCACATTACGCAGGCATCGCCGCGTTCGGGAGCGGGATGGTCCATCCGGCTGAATTGCACAACGAGGGTTCGGTTGGCGGGAACTTCGGCCTTTCCCCGGAGCGCGCCTGCCAGACTGATGCCGTCAAACCTTGCCGTCGAGGGAGGCTCGATGCCTGCCAGATCCAGAAGCGTCGGCAACAAATCCTGCGCCTGCGTCAGTCCGGCAATATCGCGGGGCGCGCCCAGATTGCCTTTCGGCCACCGGAGGAAGCAAGCCACCCGATGGCCGCCTTCCCAAAGCGTGGTTTTGCCGCCGCGCATGCCGGCGTTGTAATAGCGCGGGCCGAAGGTGCTGCCGTTGTCGTTCAAGAAGACCACGATGGTGTTGTCGCGCAAACCGTTCTCGCGCAGAAAGGTCTCCAGCCGTCCGATATTGTCATCAATGTTGGCGATCATGGCGAAAAAGCGGGCCAGTGGCTGGCGTCCCGCGGCGGCTATTTGGGGCAGTGTGGCACCAGCGAGAATGCCCTCCATCGCCTCTCGATAAGAGGCGGGCACAAACAGCGGGCCATGTGGCGCCGCAGTGGCAATATAGCACAAAAATGGTTTGCCCGACCGGGCTTGCTCGCCCATCCAGCGTAGGGCTTCGCCGAAGAAAACGTCCGTCGTATAGCCGCTGAACGCGCGGCGCTTGCCGTTGTGCCAATAGGTGTCGTCAAAGTAATCGTTTTCCCAGAAATCGGGCGCCGAGCCGATGTGCGAGGAGGGATACCACAGCGACTCTTGAAAGCCGCGGTCTTGGGGGCGATAGGGGTAGTTGTCGCCGAGATGCCATTTGCCGAAGATTCCGGTGCGGTAGCCGGCCGCCGCAAACAGGTCGGCCATGGTCGGCAAATCGCGCCGGAGCAGCGTGCGCCCGCTGCTGACGTTCATCGCCAGATTGCGCAGCGCATCCACGCCTGTCATCAGCTGGCCGCGTGTCGGCGTGCACATGGGCGCAACATGAAAATCGGCAAAACGAATGCCCTCGGCATGGAGGCGGTCCAAGTTGGGCGTCTTGAGCAATGGATTGCCATGGCAGGACATATCGCCATAGCCTTGGTCGTCGGTTACAATGACAATCACGTTGGGCCGTTGAAATGCTTCGGCCGCCTCGCTGTTTTGAGTAAAACCATGACAAATCAGAAAAAGCGCGGCGGCAAGAAAACCCGCGATACGTCGGATCATCGGAGATGTCCTCCCTTGCCGTTGAGGTCTATTTGGGTCTTCGGAAATTCGGCAGCGCCTCGCGCGTAATCATCAACTCATGGGTATAAGTCTTCCGAATCCACTCCGCCGGATGCCGCTTGCCTTCCTCCCACCAAGGCAGGCAATACAGCCAGCGCGGGCCCTCCTTGGCCATGCGGTCGGGGTCGGGGATGGCTTCGCACTCGCACAGGGCCAGCATCTTGCCGGGGGCGACCTGCTTCATCACCTCGAAGGCCTTGGCATAAGTGTCGTCCTGCGGTTTGCCATAGCCAAAATACGAATTGGGGTAAATGTCAATCCCTGCAATATCCACGAACTCCGGGCCGGGGTAGAACCGCCGGCGCATTTCGACATTGCCCGTGCTGTCCTTGCCTTTGCCACATCGGAGCGCGGCGGAATAGACCCAGATCAGATTGTGGAGTTTTCGCTCCTTAACAAAGTAATTGAACATGAACCGCCACAGGGCGGCGGTGTTTTCGGGCTGTTTCTCGTCGGTCCACCAGAACCAGCCGCCTTCGATTTCGTGAAAGGGGCGCCACAGCACCGGCACACGGGCGTCGGCCAGCCGCTTAAGATAGTCGGCGTGGCCCTTGAGATCGCGCATCAGTTCTTCGTGGGCCTTGGTTCCCGGCTTCATTGCCGCGGCAAACTCAAACGGAGGACTGGCGCTTTTGCGGCCGTGGACGCCAAGCCAAGCCGAGCCGTCCGGATTTGCCGGATGAATCCAGTGTAATTGCATCGTTACAATGCCGCCGTGCTCCCACCAGCTTTTCGCGGACTCGATCGTTTTGTCCACCACACTTGTATAGCTTTTCCCCCACGGCGGGCTGTTCCATCCCGACAGGTCGAACGTGACAATGGCCGGCTCCTTGCCACAGACGCGCCGGATGCTCTCAATACCCTTGGTTCCATTAGCCCCCGCCAGAACCTGCTTGCCATAGATGGATTCAAGATACTTCAGCACGGCGCGGGCTTCGGGAATCAGGTCCTTGTCCGCCGGCTCGATGGCAGCGGCGAGGTTTCCGGCGATCATGAAAACAACCGCGACCCAATAGTTTTTCCCCATACCCGATCTCTCCTCTTGCGTTGTGGGATTCAACTACCTTCCCAGATTCGTGGTTCGACGTCCTGCAATGATATGAGAGGAATTACTGCCCCATTCATCGCGCAACCGGCGAGACCATGCATCCGCGCCGATAGCAGTTGCAAGCCCGGAAGTACGTTCGCGGGCACAAGGGCAAAATTCCACACCGCTTTTGGAAAAGTTTTGTGTTTGACAAGGCCGGGGGCCGATGTTAGCCGTCTGAGTCTTGTGCCGCGCGGGGGCCCGTTCCCTCAAGGCAAACTCCTTTATTGCCCGCCTTGTGCACCTTGGGTGATGCATACGGGCGGCGTGGAAATGAACGCATGATGGATGGATGGCCGTTGCTGTTTCTGGCGGGCGCCGCCGAACCGCCCAAAGCGCCGACCATGGAATTTCTCTGGCTGTTTGCCATCATCGGCATCATGTTCTGGCTGATGATTATTCGGCCGCAAAGGCGCGAGCAGCAGGAAAAGCAGAGAATGTTGAGCATGGTGGAAAAGGGCGATCGTGTGATTACCATCGGCGGTATCCACGGCACGGTGGCCGGAGTGGACGACAAAAACAAGACGGTAACCATAGACGTGGGCAAAGGCGTAAAGATTGAGTTTTCCCGCAGCGCGATTGCCAGCATCGAAAAGAAGAAAAAGAGCGGGGAAGAGGCATCGCGGGAAGGCCAGAGCGGTTCGTGAAGAAGTGAGAGGCAAGAGGTCGGAGACGAAAAGTGAAGGGAAGAAAGACGCGGCGGCCTCGCCCTTGATCCAAAATCCAATATCGAAACCCCAAAATCAATACCAAGCAGGCTCCGTTTCACAGAGGTAACACACTCAACCCGCCGTTCGAGGAAGGATTATGCAACGCAAAATACTTTGGCGATTTCTGCTCATTGTGTTTGTTGTATTGCTTGCCATTTACTATATCATTCCCTCCCTCCGTGTAATCCATTTCCGGTTGACCACCCAGGCGCCTGCCGACACCAAGTCGGAAGAATACAAGGCCTACGAAGCAAAGCTCCGCCAGCTTCAGCACTCGACCCTGCCGATGGGCGCCCTGCCTATTCGCTTCGGCCTCGACCTCGAAGGCGGAACGGACGTGACCATTCGTCTGGACGAGGAGGCCACGATCCGCGACCGTCTGGCTGAGTTGAACCGCAGCCTGCTGGCCGAATTTCGGCGCGAGCGCGTGGCAGCCAAAGTGGACGTGGACCAGCCGCGACGTGCTCTTGAGATTGCGTTGTCCCGCCCCGCCGACGCCCGCGTGGCCAACACCATCATCGAGAACTACAGCGTGTATTTCGACGGCCATGACCCGGCCGCTTTCGAACAGGGGCGCAAGGTGGTCCTGACGCTGAAACCCGGCGACGTTTCCCGCACGCGGCGCGAAGCCATGGAAGCCGCCTTGAAGGTCATCCGCCGCCGCGTGGACGTTCAGGGCTTGGTGCAGCCGCTGGTGGTCAAGCAGGGCGAAGACCGCATTCGCGTCCAGATGCCCGGGGTGGCCGATCCCGACGAGGTGATCCGAAATATCATCAAGCCGGCCCAGTTGGAGTTTCGCGTCATGCGGCGCACAAGCGACGAGGACGTGCTCAAGCTGTTCGAGCCGGCACAATACAAAGAACTGTGTGCCTACATCGAGAAGTACAAGAAGTTGCCCGACCCGCTGCCGCTCAAAAAAGACGCCGAGGTGCCAGTCGGGTATGTGCTCTTTCCGGGCGAATATACCGACCGCGAGCGCGACCGGCACGTGACGCGTTACAAACCGTATCTGCTGAGCGAGAAGGTCGAGATCACCGGCGCGCGGCTGCGTAATGCGTTCGCCAACATGAATCCGTCCAATGTGGGCAGCCCGTGGGAAATCAATCTGCAATTTGACCGGCAGGGGGCGTTGGAGTTCCGCGAGATCACGCGCCAGCATCTCAAGGAGCCTCTGGCGATTGTTTTGGACGGGTTTGTTTATTCGGCGCCGATCATCCAGAGCGTCATTCCCAACGGAGCGGCGGTGATTACGGGCAATTTTACGCAGGAAGAAGCGATCAACCTTGCTCTGGTGCTGAAAGCAGGTGCACTGCCGGCCAATCTCAAGGTCTCCGACAGCTATGTGGTCGAGGCCACCATGGGCGCCGACTCGATCCGCAAAGGCATTGCGTCGCTGTTGATTGGCGCACTGGCCGTGGTTGTTTTTCTGATCATTTACTATGGCACGGCCGGCTTTATTGCTGTGGCAGCCCTACTCATCAACGTACTGTGCACGGCGGCCATCCTGTGCCTGGCGCGCGCCACGCTGACCCTGTCGGGCATCGGTGGCCTGCTCCTGACCATCGGTATGGCCGACGACGCCAACGTGCTCATTTACGAGCGTATCCGCGAGGAGAAGGAAACGAGCCGGGGGCTGAAGGCGGCGGTCAGCAAGGGATTCCTGCGAGCGTTTGCCGTCATTTTCGACTCAAACTGCACGGCGCTGGTCCTGCTGCAATTCGGCACCGGTTCCGTGCAGGGGTTTGCCGTCACGCTGACGTTCGGGATTTTCGCGACGCTTTTCACCGGCTTGTTTGTGACCCACGTGCTGGCCGAGACATGGCTGCACTGGCGCGGGACGCTCAACATCGGCACGCTGAAGCTCTTCCGCAATCCCCGAATCAATTTCATGGGAATCCGGTTCTTTGGCTATGGCATCTCCGGCTTGCTGTTGCTCGTGGGCATTGTGGGGATCATCGCGCGCGGCGGTCTCCAGTACGGCGTGGAGTTCACGGGCGGTGTGATGGCCGACGTGACCTTCACGCAAACGACCTCGGAAGACCAGATCAAGAGCGCTCTGGGGCAGTATTTCCCGACGCCGGTGGTGCAGCGCGTGCGCGGCGAGAATCGCTACATCATGCGCGTCAAGGCGGGCGAGCAGGATATTCAGGAAGCCGAGGCGTTGGTCCAAAAAGCGCTGAAAGAGCGCTTTGGCGAGGGGGTTGCCAACGTGGGCAGTGTCACCAGCATCAGCGCGGAAGTGGGCCGCGGCTTCATCCGTCAAGCCATCACCGCCGTGCTCATCGGCTGCATTGGGATTTTGATCTACATGTGGTTCCGATTCGAGTTGGTATTCGGAGTTGGTGCAGTCATCGCGCTGTTCCACGATGTGCTGATTACGCTGGGCTTGGTGCAGCTGTTCGGGCAGGAAATCAATCTCGATGTCGTGGCGGCTTTGTTGATAGTGGTCGGCTACTCGGTCAACGACACCATCGTGATCTTCGACCGCGTCCGCGAGAATTTGCGCAACACCTATGGCATGGCTTTCCGCGACTTGCTGAATATGAGCATCAATCAGTCCTTGAACCGAACCGTCATTACGGTTCTGACGACGCTGTTCACGACGGTTGTGATGCTGATGCTGGGCGGGCCAGGCCTGCGCGCCTTTGCGCTGACCCTGACCATTGGCATTATTAAAGGCACTTATTCATCCAGTTTTGTCGCCTCGCCGCTTGTGTATGAGTATCACGAATGGCGGCGGCGGAAACAACAGGTGGCGGGAAAGCCAAAAACCGCTTAATGTTTTGAACGCTTTTCCTTCATTTCCTTTTGGAGCGTGTCCCTTGAAAGAGTATGAAACCTCGCAAATCCGCAATGTGGCCCTTGGCGGCCACACCAGCGCCGGCAAGACCAGCCTCGCCGAGGCTCTTCTCCACCACCTTAAAGTGACCGACCGCCTGCTGCGGGTGGATGAAGGAAACACGATGTCGGATTATGATCCCGAGGAGATTCGCCGCAAGACCTCGATCAATACCACCATCCTGCCTGTCGAATACGCCGGCTGCAAAATCAATGTGTTGGACCTTCCCGGCTATCGCGACTTCATCGGCGAAATCAAGAATGGGGTTCGAGTGGCTGACACCTTGTTGCTGGTGGTGGACGGTGTTTCAGGGGCCGAAGTGGGGACGGAACTGCTCTGGGAACTGGCCGATGAATACGATCTGCCGCGCGCGGCGTTTGTCAACAAGCTGGACAAAGAGCGGGCCAGCTTTGCCAAAGCTGTCGAAAGCCTGAAGGATACATTTGGCATCAATTGCGTGCCGTTGACCCTGCCCGTCGGCCAAGAAGCGTCCTTTTCAGGTGTTGTGGATTTGCTGCGGATGAAACTGGTCAAGGAGACGCCCACGGAAAAGCCGCAGTATGTGGACATTCCCGCCGACCTCGCAGAAGCCGCAAAGGCGGCGCGCGCTGCCTTGATCGAAGCCGCCGCCGAAGGCGACGATGCCCTGACGGAGAAGTATCTCAATGACGAGCCGTTGAGCGAGAGCGAGATTGTTCGCGGCTTGAAAATGGCTTTTATCGAACGGCGATTCCTGCCCGTGCTGTGCGGCGGCGCATTGAAAGAAATCGGTCTGGCTCCCCTGCTCGATTTCGTGGTAACAACCGTTCCGGCACCCAACGAGCGAAAAGCGCTCCCCGCTCACAAAGTGGACAACCCCGAAGAGGCCGTGGAACTGAAGATTGATCCCGAAGGCCCCTTGGCTGCCTATGTGTTCAAGACGGTTGCCGACGACTACGCGGGCCGGCTCAGCTTCTTCAAGGTCTATTCCGGCAGCATCTCCAGCGACTCGACGGTGCTGAACCCCGGCCAGCGCAAGGAAGAACGAATCGGCCACCTGCTGATCGTTCGCGGCAAAAAGCAGGAAGACGTTCACCGTCTGCGGGCGGGCGACATCGGCGCCGTGGCGAAACTCTCGGCTACTTACACGGCCGATACTCTGTGTGCGCCGGACAAGCCCGTTCTCTTTGTTCCCACTGTCCTCCCGCCGCGCACCTACATGCGGGGGGTTGCAGCCAAAAGCAAGGCCGACGAGGAAAAGGTCGGTCTGGCCATGCACCGGCTCATCGAACAAGACCCCACGCTCTCAATCCGGCGCGACCCGGAAATCCGCCAGACCATCATTTCGGGCATGGGCGATACGCATCTGGACGTGGCGGTGTCGCGCATGAAAACCATGTCGAAGATTGAAATCGAACTCGAACCGCCCCGCGTGCCCTACCACGAAACCATTACGCGCAAGGGCGAAGGGATGTATCGCCACAAGAAGCAGACGGGCGGCCGCGGCCAGTTTGCCGAAGTCCACATGCGGCTGGAGCCGTTACCCGAAGGCTCGCCCTTCGAGTTTGAGTGGCAGGTGGTCGGCGGCAACATTCCCACCAAGTTCAAACCCTCGGTCGAAAAAGGCATCATCGAGGCGATGGAGCGAGGCGCCTTGGCCGGCTACAAGGCCGTGGACATCAAAGCCATCTGCTACGACGGCAAGCACCATGAAGTGGATTCGTCGGACATGGCCTTCAAGATCGCCGCAATCATGGCCTTCCGCGAAATCGCCCAGAAGTGCAATCCGATCATTCTCGAACCGATTTACAACCTCGCGGTCACTGTCCCCGAAAGCAACATGGGCGACATCATGGGCGATCTGAGCGGGCGACGCGGCCGCATTCTCGGCACTGAGTCGAAAGGCCGCAAGGTGGTGATCAAAGCGCAGGTACCCTTGGCCGAAATGTTCACCTATACGCAGGACTTGCGCTCGATGACACAGGGCCGTGGCATGTTCGAAATGACCTTCTCGCACTACGAGCGCGTACCAGCCGAAATTCAGGCGAAGATTGTCGAAGAAGCCGCCAAGCGGAAAGAAGAAGAGGCCGAATAGCGCGTGGCGGGGAGCCCACGGTCGGCGGCGGCTGGCGGGGTTTGGCGGGCGGCGGTCGGTTCGCTTGCAGTTCGCTGCAGGCGAATGATGGATGTCGGGAAGGCGCGGCATGTGCTCACGTTACGCCTCATGCAGATCACGCACTTTTCCGAGCGCCGCGAAACAGTCTTCATACTTTGCGTTCGAGATTTGTCCCAAAACCCCATGACACATCTGGGAGGTATGCAGTTCCCACTTCATGGGATGGGGGTTTTCCGCCCCAGTCATCCGCTAAAGTGGGACTCCGTGAGTTTTCCGGCATGTTTCCTGATTTTCGGACGGGCTTTGCAAGAACATACGTTTATCTGAAGGGAAAGCGCAGCAAGCCAAGTTCAAACCCCGACGTTGTTCTTTTTATGTTGGAAGGAGGTTTTTACCTCATGCTTGGGAAGAGACGCGAGGGGATGGCCTTTGTGTTGTTGCTTGCAAGCGCGGCTGCAGCGACGGCGGGCATGCCTGCTTCGGCTCCCGCGCCCGCCCCAAAAGGCATCCGCATTGATCATACCTGCGTGGGCTGGACGGGGCTGTCGGACAAGGACATTCGTGCCGCGGCCGCGCTTCGTATGCTGCTGCGCCATGCATCCGTCGGCACCGGCATCGAATGGGGGTTGGACACCATGGCCGGCAAGCGCCGGAATCAGGAAATTGGCAAACCTTTTCCGGTCGGAAAGTTTGACCGGAGCCGATGGGTTTTGGAAATTCGCGGCAACCCGGGCTGGAAAGCCAAAGTGGATGATCTCGTCAAGCAAGCCACCACCCGGACCCATGAGTTCGATGTCTTTATGATGAAGTTCTGCTATATTGACGCCCTCGGCAACAACAAACCCGACTGGGAATATTACCGGGCGGCGATGGAGAAACTCGAGGCCGACTTTCCGAACAAACGGTTTGTTTGGTGGACCATCCCGCTGACGCGCGACGGCATGCCGGGAACCGACGCCTTCAACGCGCAGGTGCGCGCCTACTGCATCGCCCGCGGCAAAATCCTGTTCGACATCGCCGACATCGAATGCCACGACCTGCAGGGCAAGCACCTGACCAATGCCGCCGGCCATGAAGTGATCTCCGCGGAATACACGCGCGAAGTTCACGCCGGCCATCTCAACCCCGAAGGACGTGTCCGCGTTGCCGCCGCCCTCTGGCATCTGATGGCCCGGATTGCCTCGACCATGAATGCAAGCCCAAAGTAACGTTTCCGGCGTTGGAGCATCGGTATGGAAATCGGCATTATCGGGCTGCCGCGAAGCGGAAAGACAACGACCTTTCTGGCCTTGGGGGGGCGGTCGGCACACGAAGCTGCTGCGCGGGCTCACCACAGCGAGCCGGCCGTGGCCACGGTCGCTGTGCCCGATCCGCGCCTCGAAGAGCTGGCGCAAATCTTCGGCAGTGCCCGAATTGTTCCCGCGACCATTCGGTACACGGACCTTCCGGGCGTTCCGCCCGAACAGATCGCGCGCCAACACGGCTTGCCGGAGTCGCACTTGCAGTATCTGGCCGGCGTTGAGGCGCTTCTGGCCGTCATTCGCGCGTTTGACGACGGCAGCGGCGTCCCCGTGCAGATCGAAAAAGACATTGAGTCGCTCGAAACGGAGTTGATTCTGACCGACCTGCAGCGGGTGGAAAACCGTCTGGCGCGGCTGGAGAAAACGATTGTCAAAACCACGGGCCGCGAGCGCGAAACCGCCGAAATCGAACGAGCCGGCCTGCTGAAGGTGCAGGCCGCACTCAACGCCGGCAAAGCCGCACGCTCGGTCGAAATCGACCCCCGCGAGGAAGTGGCGCTCCGCTCGCTCGCGTTGGTGTCGCAAAAACCGATCGCGTGGCTGCTCAACGTGGACGAACAGGCGCTGGCATCGGGGGCCGACCTGACTGCGCCGATTCGTGCGAAGGGACTTGGCCCCCGTGCCCTGTGCGCCCAGCTCAATTCCGAGATGGAAAAAGAGATCGCCGAGTTGGATGCTGCCTCACAAGCCGAATTCCTTGCCACCTATGGCATTGAGGAACCGGCCTCGAAAAAGATCATCACCCTTTGCTTCCGTTTGCTCGGCTGCATCGTCTTTTTTACTGCGGCCGAAAAGGAAGCGCACGCTTGGACGTTGCGCTCAGGCGGAACGGCCCTCGAAGCCGCCGGAACCATTCATACCGATTTTGCCAAAGGTTTCATTCGCGCCGAAGTGGTCCACTGGGCCGACCTCCATGCCGCCGGATCGTATGCCGCCTGCCGCAAGAACGGCACCTTGCGCACCGAAGGGAAGAACTACATCGTGCAGGACGGCGACGTGTTGATGATTTTGTTCCATTGATGCAAATCTGCGTGGAGGGTCGGGTTCCACCCCGACCGTATTTCATTTCGATGCCATGGAGGGTCGGGTTCCACCCCGACCGTTGGGGGCTGTTCCATCTTACGTTAATCGGCATGCAAGTCCTCCAAAGACGCTATTGAAAAGTCCATGTCGCTGGCAGTGCAAAAACGTTTGACAAGCTGCCGTCCCGGATGATGTCTTCCGCCCATGTGGAAGCTGGGCACCATACTAAAACGATTGACGGCGCGTTCAACAAAACACCGGAAAGCGTCGGACCGCTTCGATTCCGGCGGACACCGCGACCGGATTACAGTCATGCTGGTGCCGTCGGCGGCATGGGGGAAGCCTCTTCAATTCCAAACCACCAAGCGGGTCATTCTCGCCATATTGATTGTCGGTACGGCATCGGCGCTTTTGGTTGCCCTCGGCGGTCTTTACCTGCTGGGCAGGGCGATTTTCAGCCGGGGTGAAGTCGCGCCGTGGGTCAGTGCCCTCGAGCAGCAACACGAGCTGGCGGCGCTGCGCGAGGAAAACCGCCAGCTGAAAGCCGATCTCAACGCCCAGATCGAGGAAACCCGCCAGCGCATTACCCGCGTCAACCGTCTCTTGAACAAATTGTCCGGTTTTACGGACCTGCCTCTGGATGTTCCCACCACTTCGTCTTTGGCTGCCACGAGTGAGTCGGTGCGCCTGCTGCCCGCGCTTTCCGGCCGGGGCGGCCCGTTGGTTGGTCTCGATGAAATGCTTCAAGACGATTTGCTTGCCCGCAGCGGCCAGCGCGCGTATCGCCATGTGCGCGAAATGCAGGTTTTTGCCCTCGACGCGGCCGTAGCCCGCCTCGACCGTGCCGTACATCTGCTGGGGGCACAGCACGCGCTTCTGGCCACCACCCCGCTAATCTGTCCCGTGCAAGGCGAATACACATTCACCGACCGCTTCGGTAAACGCCTTCATCCGCTTTATCGGCGGGTTGACTTCCACTCCGGTCTGGATATATCGGCTGTGCGGGGGACGCCGATCATCGCCCCGGCCGACGGACGAGTGCTGTCGGCCATGCATGACAAGGCCAAAGGACTGACTCTGACCTTGGACCACGGTCTGGGCTTGTTTCCAAAGGACGGCGTTCCCAGCATTCGCGGATTCAAGACGCGGTATTTCCACTGCTCGCGGATTTTGGTGAAGACAGGGGCGCGCGTCCGCCGCGGCGACGTGATCGCTCTGGTCGGTTCGACCGGCATCAGCACCGGCAGCCATTGCCACTACGAAGTTCTCGTGGACGACGTGCCCGTGGACCCCGAATATCTGATTTTGGACTCGCAATAGTATTTGCTTTTTTCCCCGCTCTCATATCCCCTATTTTCCGGTTGTTTCGGCGTTGGCCCAAATCATTTTTCATGGAGGGTTGCAGCATGAAAATCTCTGCTCGCGTCAAATCCATTGCTCCGTCGGCCACTCTGGCCGTGACCAACAAAGCCAATGCGCTCAAGGCCCAAGGCGTGGACGTGGTCGGCTTTGGCGCCGGCGAGCCCGATTTTGACACCCCCGATTTTATCAAAGAAGCCGCCAAAAAAGCGCTTGACGCCGGCTTCACCAAATACACGCCGTCGGCCGGCACGCCCGAACTGCGCAAAGCGATTGCCGAAAAGTTTAAGAAGGACAACGGAATCGAATATACGCCCGAGCAGATTCTGGTTTCCTGCGGTGCAAAACATTCGATTTACAACGCCGTGCAAACCCTCGTGGATCCGGGCGACGAAGTCATCTTTCAGGCCCCCTACTGGGTCAGCTATCCGGAGTTTGTGCGGGCCGCCGGCGGAACGCCCGTCATTATCCCCGCAGGCGTCGAGCAGGAGTTTAAAATGACCGCCGACCAAGTCCATGAGGCCATCACCAACAAAACGACACTATGCATTCTCAACAGTCCCAGCAATCCGACCGGCGCAGTCTATACCAAGGAAGAATTGCTGGCCATCATGGATGTGCTGAGCGATCACGGTGTCTCGGTCATTTCCGATGAAATCTACGAAAAACTCCTCTATGACGGACTGGAGCACGTGTGCGTGCCGGCGCTGGCTCCCGAATACAAGGAGAGCACGATTCTGGTCAACGGCGTCTCGAAAACCTACTCGATGACGGGTTGGCGAATCGGCTATCTGGCCGGCCCCAAAGACGTCGTCGCCGCCATGTCGAGGCTCCAAGACCACAGCACATCGAACCCCACCTCGATCTCGCAGCGAGCCGCACTGGCAGCCCTGCAGGGCGACCAGTCCATCGTCCAAACCATGCTGAAAGCGTTCGATGAACGCCGCCGGTACATGGTGGGCGCGCTCAACGAGATTCCCGGCGTGCGCTGCCCCATGCCCAAGGGCGCTTTCTATGTCTTCCCCGATGTCAGCGGCTGTTACAACAAACCGCTCAAGGGCGGTAAAGTGGTCAAGACTTCGTTCGAAATGGCCGACTATCTGCTGGAAACGGCGCGCGCGGCCGTAGTGCCCGGCGGTGCCTTCGGCGACGACCGGTGCATCCGCTTGAGCTATGCAACCTCGCTCGAACAAATCAAAAAAGGCATCGAGCGGATTGCCGAGGCTCTGGCGTAGTCAGCGAGATTTGACCTCCTCGGCGAGATTATAAAGATTGCACCAACTGCATTGGGGCACGGAGCGCGTATCCGGCGATAGTTGGGTTGCACCTATGCAAAGGGCGCAGGTGCAAAACAACAGGCCGGGCAACTATCCGTTTTGCAAACGGTGCGGCGCGCGCAGGTGTGGTTTATTGGCTTGCGACGCACGGGAGCGGCCGAAAACGGCTACAGTGGCCTTTGGTCTCAAACAAAGAGGTCAGAGGCAAGAGGTTGGAAGTTAGAAAGCTAGATGAAAGAGTCTATGCGAGAAGATGCTGTTGGGCCGGCGGGGAAGAAGCGCCAAAACGATTTTAGGGTTCGGCGGGCCTTGGTACGTTTGCTTCCCATGGTACATATAGAGCCAGCGTGGCACTCCAAGCGGCGCACAGCCAGAATAACGCTGCGCGGACTGGCTCGTGTAGCGGGAAATTGAACACACCATTGACCAGAAGCGCAACACACGCAGCGGCAGCCGCCAGCATCAAAAACCGGCCGGGAAGTGATAATACGGGGTGAACGAGCGCCCGCGCGATCGCCACGAACCAGACGATAACAAACCACAGCCATGCGGCAAATCCGACGCCGCCGGTTTCCGCCCAAATTTGCAGCCAGTCGTTGTGGGCGTGTTCAGCGACGGCGCCGTTGAATTCCCGCGCTATCATCGCGAAAGCCGAACCCTCGTCGCGCGCAGCCATTGCCAGCAAGGCCGGATAGAACTCGACGCCGAACCGTCCGGGCCCGATGCCAAAAACCGGATGACGGGAAATCATTTCCAGCCCGACCAGGTTGAATACAATTCGGTCGCGCAGCGATTCGCTGTAGGGTTGCGCAATTTCGCCCAAACGCGCCCGCATCATTGCGATCCGGCTTCCCGCGGGGCTGAAAACCACGAGCGCGACTGCCATAGCCAAACCGCAGCCTGCCGCGGCGAATGCAAGGCGGCGCATGCGGTGGGAAAACACCGGCGATTGGGCCAGCCACACAATCAGCAAGACCGCCCCGCCGGCCAGCATTCCCAAAAATGCGCCGCGCGAGCCGGTAAGAAAGGCCGCCCATCCGGCAAGGATGCAGCCGGCCGCCGCGATCGCGCGCGATCGTCCGGTCGCCCCTCCGATCAGCATTCCCAAAGCCAACATCGCAACCGGAGCCAGATAGCCTCCGAGGTATTCAGGGTTGCCGAGCGTAACATAGACGCCCGTGCGATAGCGAACCGTGTCGCGATAGCGCACCAGTGCGCGGAGCGGGTCGAGCCCGCTGTGCTGGAGCAAGGCCAGCAGGCCGATGACTGCGCCGGCAAGAATGGTCAGCCATGCCCATTTGCGAATCTGCGCGGCCGACGGCGGCAGAAGAACCAGTGTCAGAAATAGCCCCGCCAGCGCGATCGGCGGAAGGGCGGCGTGCAACGCGGCGGATGGAAGCGGCGAGACAAGTGCGGAAAAAAGACGAGTGCCTACCGATAGAAGCAGCCCCGCCAGCAGCGCCGCCTTCAACGCCGACAACGGGGCCGGCCGCCGGTTGCCTGACAGCGCCCATGCGGCAACGCTTAAACCTGTGGCACACGCAGATAAAAAGATCACGACCAGCCACTTGTTATCGGTCAATTCGTGAAGCGTCGGCAGCCGGTAGGAAATAAAAAACGGGGGCAGCAGGCACAACAGCGCGATAACAAGCGTGTGCGCCCGTGCCACCAAACGAACCGGGGGGATTGGGGGGCCAAAGGGGCTTCTTGTCATTTTACCAACATAGCCGCCGAGCTCGGATGGGCTTGAGGAACAAGCCAATGTGCTGCAAACGAAAAACCGCGGGGAAAGTCAAACTGAAGTTTGAGGCGTGACGAGAGAATGGACAAAGTGAACGGCATGGGCAGGATGGACAGAATGGAATGATTTTGTCCACCCCCGAGCGCTCTGTCCACTCTGTTGGCCGCGTCCATCCCACCATAAACACTTGACGCGCAAATTGCACTTTCACAGAGTTTCCCACAAGCAGGTTGAGATTTTATTAACAGTCTACCTTATCGAGGAGGAACCAAACCATGGCAAACGGACAGACCTTGCGAGTCGGAATGGTCGGCGCGGGATTTGTTGCCCGGTTTCAGGCGCGCGCCATGACCGAAGTGCGCGGGATGGAACTGTCGGGTGTCGTCGCGCCTGAAGGCGCCCCGGAACTCCAAGCCTACGCCAAACAAACCGGACTGGGTCCCTGCACCATCTATCCCTCGGTGACTGAGATGGCCAAGCATGTGGATGCGATTGCCATTTACTGTCCGAACTTTGCACGCTTGGCCGTGATGGAGGAAATTGTCGCAGCGGTCAAAGCGGGCGCGGAGCTCAAAGGGCTGATTTGCGAGAAGCCGCTGGCGCGCAACGTGGCTGAAGCGAAACGAATGGTGGCGCTTGCCAAGGAAGCCAACCTCAAGACCGCCTATTTCGAGAACCAGATTCACATGAAGCCGATCAAGGCGGCGTTGGCGCAACTGGCCCCCCAGCAGCGCACGATGGGGCCGATGTCGCTGACGCGTTCGTCTGAGGAGCATGGCGGCCCGCACATGGGTTGGTTCTGGGACCCCACGCGCCAGGGCGGCGGCGTGCTGTGCGACATGGGCTGCCACAGCATCGCTGTCGGTTGGTATGCTTTAACCCCTCTGGGCAAGCCGATTACATTTCTCCAGCCCATCGCCGTCAATGCCGAGATCGCGCTCTTGAAGTGGGGCCTGCCCTACTGGCGCGAGAAGCTCCTCAAGGATCGCGGCGTGGACTACTCGAAGACACCCGGCGAGGATTTCGCCACGGGCATGATCACTTACAAAAATCCCGAAACCGGACAGATCGTCAAGGCCCAGTTCACCAACTCGTGGATGTTTGAAAAGCAGGGTCTGCGATTGTTTATGGACGGGATGGGGCCGGGCTATGCGTTCGAGGTCAATACGCTGATTTCGCCGCTCAATGTGTTCATTGGCGACGTGGCTGCCGAGGCGGTCGCTGATCAGGAAGCCGCCCTCGAAAAGGCAACGGCCAGCCGCGGCCTGCTCGCGGTTCAGTATAACGAGGCGGACCTCTACGGCTACACCGACGAAAACGAAGACGCCCGCAACGCCTTCCTCGAAGGCCGCGACGGGCTTCTGCCGCTGTCCTATGGCCTTGAGATCACCAAACTGGTGACCGCCGCCTACATGTCCGCGGATATGAAGAAGACCATAGACCTGACCGACCCGCAGGTGCAAAAGGAGTTGGACACCTATATTCCGCTCGTCCAGCAAGGCCGCGGCAAAGAAGTGCTGTATGTGGGATAACTGCGGGTTTGCCTTAGGCGGCAGATCATGGAAAATGGGCGGCGTAGATTGTGCGCCGCCCATTTCCACAGACGATGCCGACGACGTCCGATGGATTGGAGCGCACCAAACATGAGGGAAAAACCATTGCCTATCCTGCCGCGCGCGAAGACAGGCTGCTCTATGAACAAACACAATCTTGAAATAGGGCGCTTTGGCAGTTGCCTACTTTTCGCAATTCTTTCCGCTTTGTCTTTTGCCTCAGCCGTGGTTATGGCCGCTGAAACCATGACCCTGTCTTCTGCAGCGGACGGCGCTCCAATCAAAACCGTCATCGCGCCGGAGACTGCCGGCGAAAATCTCCTCAAATCCAACGCTTGGCGACCCTACGAGAAAGGCTTTGCGCTCGACGGGGAGGTCTTTGTTTGCGACAACGGCACGGACACCAAGACCCGCCGCGGTGTAAGTCAAACCGTCGTGCTCAACCAATCGCAACCCGAGGCCGTTATCGCGTCGGCATGGAGCAAGGCCGAGGGTGTGACCGGCTTCAGCGATCCCGACTACTCGGTCTATGTGGACCTCGTGTATGACAACGGCACACCGCTCTGGGGCCAGTCGGCCCCGTTCAAAACGGGTACGCACGACTGGCAACGCGCGCAAGTGGTCATCGTTCCCGAACGCCCCATCAAGACGTTGACGTTCTACATGCTGTTTCGCGGGCACGGCGGCCGGGCGATGTTTCGCGGTGCCGAGTTGCGCGCGGTTTCCGCGCCCGAAGGCGGCGCGGTGTTTGATGGTGTGCCGGTAATTCGACGCGGCGCTCCCGCCGAAGGGTTTCAGATTCGGGATGTTGCCGCCGGAAGCGACTTCCTGCGCATTGCCGGCGAAGCACTGGGAGTGAAACTGGATGTGAAGAAGACAAACCAGTCCGGTGCAACGTTTTTCGATGTAACGCTCCGCGACACCACCGGCAAGGACCGCGCCGTCACGCTCTACTACACCCTTCCCGTCTTGCCCGACGGCGCACGCTGGTTTGACCACCCGCGCCGCAGCGATCCGGTCAAGCCCGGCCGCGAGCATATTCGTGCCGCACAATTCCGCGTCGCCAACGGCCGGCTCTCGCTCTATCCGCTGGCCGCCATGGCGGACAAGCAACGCGGTATCGCTCTGGGCATTGACATGAGCCATCCGGCCTTCTTCCGCATGGCTTACAACGCGGCAACGGGCGAGTTCTATCTGGCCTATGACATCGGTTTCGCACCGGAAAAGCCGTCGGCCCGCGTCCGCTTCTGTACGTTCCGTTTCGATCCGGCGTGGGAATTTCGCGCCGCGCTTGCCGAATACTATCGCCTCTTCCCCGAGGCCTTCGTGCGCCGCGTCGCCGAACAGGGCCTTTGGATGCCGTTCTATGCCATCAGCAAGGTGAAGGGTTGGGAGGACTTTGGCTTCAAGATCAAGGAGGGCAACAACGAGACCGTTTGGGACGATGCGCACGGCATTATCACGTTTCGCTACACAGAGCCGATGACGTGGTGGATGCCGATGCCCGCCGACATGCCGCGCACGCGTGAAGCCGCCCTTGCCGAAGCGCACCGGCTGGCCGCACAGGGCCGGCCGCAGGCAAAGGCCTTTCTCACCAGCGCCTTTCACGACAGCGAAGGCAGTGTTCCCGCGCGATTGCTCGATACCCCCTGGTGCAACGGCGCCGTATGGAGCATGAATTCTATGCCCGGCATTCGCGGCGATGTGACCGACTTCGGCAACAAATGGAATCCCCAGTTGCGCGATCAACTCTACGGCCCCAAGCGCAAGGGCGACCTCGACGGCGAATATGTGGATTCAAGCGAAGGCTATGTGACCGACGAACTGGATTATCGGCGCGATCACTTCGCCGCCGCCGAAACCCCGCTCGTCTTTTCGCCCGACACGCACCGGCCTGCCATCTTTCGCGGCCTTATCGCTTTCGAATACGTCCGCGGCATCGAACGCGACATCCACCCCATGGGCAAATTGATGATGGCCAATGGCGCACCGACGCGTCTGTGCTGGCTCGCCCCGATGCTCGACGTGATGGGCACCGAGACCGACTGGAATCCGCAAGGCCGCTGGCGGCCAATGTCCGACGCCGATTTGCTGTATCGGCGCGCGCTGTGCAAAGGCAAACCCTACTGCTTCTTGATGAACACCGAGTTCGAGAACTTTTCCCACGCGCTGGTTGAAAAGTATATGAAACGGTCGCTTGCCTATGGAATGTTCCCCGGCTTTTTCAGCCACAATGCCTCGGAGAAACACTACTTCTCCCAACCGGCCCTTTACGACCGCGACCGGCCGCTGTTCAAAAAATACGTGCCGCTTTGCAAACTCGTGGCTGAGGCCGGATGGGAACCGGTTACGCTTGCCCGCTCTAGCGACCCGAAAGTCTATGTAGAACGGTTCGGCGGCAAGGCACAATGCTATCTCACTGTGTTTAATGACAGCGCCGAGCGCCGCACCACCACCATCACGCTCGATAAAGCGTTTGGCGCTTTACCCGAAACCAGCCGTGAACTCGTTTCCGGACAGACGGTCCGCTGGGCCGCCGGCACGACCACCCTCGCACTCGACGCCGAAGACGTGGCAGTACTGGAACTTCAAAGCCCATAGGCCCTTTGGGCGGCAACAAAACGGTCAAAAGAACACAAGAGCCCACCGTGGGCTTTGGCCACAGCCAAAGAGGTTAGAGGCAAGAGGGTAGAGGTTAGAAAATATTTTCGCAAATTGGCTGGATTTTCAGACAAAAGAGCCTAAAAAGCCGCTGCGAGTTCGCGGGCCTTAGCAACGGCCTGATGTTGTTTCTCGGCAGCGGCAGCCGGCCCGCCCGCCAACATCGGCTCGCAAACAACCGACCGAATGTCTGTTATGCCGATGAAGCCCAGCGCCGTCTCGAGATACCTTTTTTGAAAGTCCAGACCAGCCGCCGGGGAGCCTTCGGGATATTCGCCCCCGCGCGCATAAGCGATAAACGCCCGCTTTCCAACCACCAAGCCTTTGTAGCCTTCGGCCGGCGTGAAGGAAAATGTGTAGGTTGGCTGGATTATTAGGTCCAAATACTGCTTGAGGCGGTAGGGGATGCCGAAGTTCCACATGGGAACAGCCCAGACATATTTGTCGGCGGCCTTGAACTGAGCAATAATAATTTCAATGGTTTTCCACGCCGCCTGAGCCTCGTCCGATAGGCTCTGTCCGTGCAGGATGTCGTATTTGGCTTGCACGGCGAAGCCGTCGAAGGGCGGCAGGTGTGCGGCGAAAAGATTAAGCGTCGCAACATCATCCTGCGGATGGGTTGCGCGGTAGGCATCGAGAAACGCATCCGCAACCGCAATGGAGTGCGAACGGCGTCCCCGCGGCGAGGCTTGGATGTAGAGAACAGTGCTCATAGGAACCCTCCTTTTTGGATGAGACGTTTTTTGACGTGCGACACCGGTGGATAGCTTGCCGGAAATCATGGTTCAATTTCATGGTCAGGGATTGGTCGTATCCGCACCGTCCATCTGTTTGTCGTTTATTTTCGGCGCATCCGCATTTCGATTGCCCGCGCCGGCGGTGCTGGCTTTCAACCGCCCGCGGGCATAGCGAACGAGGATCGCCGTCAACAAAATGAAGAACACAAACACGCAGACCAGCAGCCAGGGAATGCGTTCTTCGGCGAGTCCGCGCGCGACGGCGTCCGCCCCCACAACATAGAGGACATTGGCGGGCAGCAGGCACAGCCACGTCCACCAGGCATAGGTCCAAAACCGAACACTGGTCAGACCAAATGCGTAATTGACTAGGGTGAACGGCAGAATCGGAACGAGCCGCGCCAAGGCCACGATGATGATCCCGTGTTCTTCTGTCAAGCGGTCTATCTCCCGAAACCGTGCGTTGCGCGACAACCAATGTGTCACGGCATCGCGTGCAAAGTAGCGGGCCACCAGAAACGACGCGCTCGCCCCTAAGAGCGAGGCGATGCTGATCAGAAACGTGGCAAAGACCCATCCATACATGGCCCCGGCCGCCACGGTCAGCGGGGTTACGGGGATTGCCACCACGGTCGAGGCCACATAGACCAGAACATAAACCGCCGGGCCGAATGCTCCAAAGGAGCGAATCCACTCGCGCAAGTTGGCCAGACGGCGCGAGACGCCGGTCGCTTCGGCCCAAATGAGAATTGCGACCACCGCGACAATTAACACCACGGGGCGCCAGTAGTCGCGCGGGCGGCTTTCGGCGGTTTCTCGGATTGTCGCGTCGTCGGACATGATTGCACGTGTTCTCTCAAAGGATCACGGGCAGGAGTCTATAACAGCGTCCAATCGCAAATCAAAGCAGGAATGATACCCAGAGCAGATTTTTTTTCAGAAAGGTTCGAGTCTATGCCTTGTTGTGTGTGCAAAAATCTGGCTCAAGATCATTGACTGAGTTCGGAATTCTGTAGATTATTGACAATGCATCAGTTGTCATCGCTCCAGATTTTCCTGCGACAGACCGGCTGAGTGGGTGCTAAGAGTCTATCTGAAAACCGTTCGATCGTGGCTTGGGCGTGCCGCCCAAGCATCTTGGCCGAGACGGCCAAGCCACGTTTCCGGATAGGCTCTTAGAAGCCTGCCGGGAACCTCTCGGAACGTCGGTCGGGAAGCCTGTAGTTCCCGCTTTTGTGGGTTTTTCTGCCCGGCTCGCCCACTAAAGTGAACTACATGCGTTCTCCGACAGGCTGCTAATCAAGCAGCGTCCGGAACGGGACAACGAGATATTGAACGTAGCAGAATTGAACGGGCAGGCAAAACAGGAGCGAATCGAACATGTCGAGAAAGCCGCCGTGGCCGGTCAGTTCGCCGCCCGAATTTTTCCAGCCGGCCTCGCGTTTGAACAGCGACTCAGCCAAGTCGCCCAGCGGCACCATCACCGAGAGAACGGCGCCGAGAATCAGCCCATGGCCCCATCCCAAAAACCCGCGAAGCGTTGGAAGCACGGCCAGTGCAAGGACGGCCAGCAGAAACGAAACGATCAGGCCGGCCACAAATCCCTCGAAGGTTTTCTTGGGGCTGATGGTGGGAAAGAACGGAGTTTTTCCCCACCGGCTGCCAACCAGATAGGCCGCTGTATCGCCGCAAAACGCGATGCCCATGACGAACAGCAGCAATCCTTCTCCGACAGCCTGTTGGGACACCGGATCGTGCATCTGGGACAGCGCGGCGGCCATGCCTGTGGGCAGGCCTACATAGACCACGGCGAGAAAGGCGGTGCTGACTTCGCAGGCCATGCGTTCCAAGTCGCTTCGTCTGACCCGGTCGCTCAACAAAACAATAAGGGTTCCAGCCAGGATGGGCACTGCATGGCTGAGCCGGGACGCAAAACCGTCGTAAAGCAGCAGCAAAACGGCCGCCAGACAGAGGGCGAATGGAAACCGAAAGCGCAGCGCGCAAAGCAGCCGGCCCAATTCGATGACGCACATCACCCCGAACAGGCCGACCAGCACGGCGAACAGCCATTCCAAGCCGCGAACATGGAAGGAAAGAAAAAAGAAACTCAAAAAAACAGCGGCCGTGAGAGTACGGTGCGCCAATTTACCTTTCATTAGGGCGCCGCCTCCCCGCTTACGCCCCCGAAGCGGCGCTCGCGCGACTGATACTCAACGATGGCCTGCAGCAGATGTACCCGCCGGAAATCCGGCCACAACACCGGCATGACCACCAGTTCCGTATAGGCGATCTGCCAGAGCAAAAAGTTGCTGATGCGCATCTCGCCGCTGGTGCGGATAAGTAGTTCGGGATCGGGCAGTTCGGGATGATATAAATAGCGCGGAAAGGTCTCGATGGTCAGGGAATCAAGCGAACATTTTTGGGCGAGCACGTCGGCGGCAAACTTGCGCGCCGCCTCAACAATCTCGTGCCGGGCGCCGTAACTGACGGCCAAATTGACCACCAAGCCGGTGTTTCGGCCGGTTTGGTTCATGTTATGGTTCATGGCTTTTCGGACAAAATCCGGCAACCGGTTGATCTCCCCCGAGACGATCAGCCGCACATTGTTTTCCATCATTTCGGGGATTTCGTCATAGAGAAATTTTTCAAGCAGCCGCATCAGCGCCGAAACTTCGCGCTTGGGGCGGCTCCAGTTCTCCTGCGAAAACGCATACAGCGTCAGGAAGGCAATCCCCAGTTGTCCTGCCGAACGCACCGTGGCGCGCACGGCCTCGACCGCCGCCTCATGCCCTTTGATTCGTTCCATGAAGCCGTGCCGCTTGGCCCACCGACCGTTGCCGTCCATGATGACGGCCACATGACGCGGGATGCGGTCGGGGGCGATCCGGGCCAGAAGGTCGGCTTCTTCGGGGGTTTCGGGGGTGATTTTGATCATGGCTGCTCACAATGGATAGCATGGGCGGAGTGGACAGAGTGGACGGGATGGACAGGACCGGCTTTTTTGTTTGGTTGTTGGTTGCGTCCGCCTGTTTTACTTTAGCCCTCTTGTTCTCGTTCCTTCAATAACCTTTGCCCCCGCCCTTCCCGCTGCCGTTTTACTTGGTGCGAATGTGCGACGGGGATTTCCTGTTACACTTCCATGATTTCCTTTTCTTTGGCGGCAAGGACGCTGTCCACCTGTTTGATGAAATCATCGGTCAGTTTTTGAATATCTTTGACAGCCAGTTCACGGTCGTCTTCGGAGATTTCGTGGCGCTTTTCGGTGGCTTTGATTTCTTCGTTGGCGTGGCGGCGGATGTTCCGAACGGCCACACGGGCATCTTCGGCCATTTTGTGGGCAACTTTGACCAGTTCCTTGCGGCGCTCTTCGGTGAGAATCGGCATGTTCAGGCGGATGACGCGGCCGTCGTTGTTGGGAGTGAGGCCCAAGTTGGCCGCCAGAATCGCCTTTTCGATGGCGCCGACGAGGTTGCGGTCCCATGGCTGAATCTGGATGGTTCGGGCGTCGGGTGTGGTAATTGTGGCGACGCTCTTGAGCGGGGTGTCCGTGCCGTAGGCCGACACGACAAGGTGATCCACAAGGCCGACGGAGGCGCGGGAGGTGCGGAGCGTTTTGAACTCCCGTTCGAGCGCTTCGATGGCCTTTTTCATTTTCTCCTGGGCTTGTTTGTGGATTTCTTTCAGCATGACCGTTCACCTTTCCAAATCATGATGTCGCCGGACGGTCGGCACGTGGCCGGCGTCTCACTGCTTTGGGTTCCCTTGCACAAGCGTTCCGATGCGTTGCCCGCGCAATACGGCGGCAATGGCTCGCGGGCGAAGGAGATTAAACACCACAATAGGAATGTTGGCATCGCGGCACAGGGCCACGGCGCTGGTATCCATAACGGCCAGATTGTTGGCTATCACGGTATGAAAGTCCAAATTGCGATAGAGGACGGCATCGGCATGGGTGCGGGGGTCTTTGGAATAGACGCCTTCGACATTGGTGGCCTTCAGGAGCACGTCGGCATCCAGTTCGGCTGCGCGCAGGGCTGCCGCCGTGTCTGTTGTGAAAAAGGGATTGCCCGTTCCGCCGGCCAGAATGAGTGCATGGCCTTCGGCCAGAAGTTCACGGGCGCGGCGCACGGTAAACCGGTCGGCAATCTTGGGCATATCCAGCGCCGACAGCACGGTGCACGGTGCGCCTTCGGCGGCAATATACTCGCGCAGCGCCAAGGCATTGATCAGCGTGGCCAGCATGCCTATGTCGTCGGCGGCGGGTTTGGAGATTTCGGGGACGTCGTTGCGGTGGCCGCGAAAGATATTGCCGCCGCCCACGACCAAAGCCATTTCCACACCTGCGCGACGGAGGCCGGCGATTTGGCGCGCCAGCGATTGAAGGGTCGCGCGATGAAGTCCTTGGGCGGCGGGGCCGCCCAGCATTTCGCCGCTGAGTTTGAGCAAAGGCCGGCGATACTTGAACCGATTGCGCATGGCGCTTTCCCCGTCCGACCTGTTGCGGATTGCCGGGCAGGCAGCGAGACCCGCGCCGGAATCCTGTCGAGCACGCTCCGGACTAACTGATTTCCTCGCCCAACTGATAGCGCACAAAGCGGCGCAGAGTGATGTTTTCGCCCATCTTGGCAATCTTTTGCTTGATCAGGTCGCCGACGGTTGTTTTTTCCTCGCGAATAAACGGCTGGTCGAGCAGGCAGTTTTCCTCGTAAAATTTGGCGAGGCGGCCCTCGGCAATTTTGTCCACAATCTTTTCCGGTTTGCCTTCGTTGAGGGCCAGCTGGCGGTAAATCGCTCTTTCGCGGTCAAGGACATCCGCCGGAACCTCGTCGCGCGACAAATAGCGGGGGGCGCGCGCCGCCACGTGCATGGCAAGGTCGGTGGCCAGCTCGTGGAACTCCGGATTGCGGGCGACAAAATCGGTCTCGCAGTTCAATTCGATCAGCACGCCGACCGTGCCCGTGTGGTGAATGTACGAATGGATGCGGCCCTGCTTGGTTGCGCGCGACGATTTTTTCTGGGCAATGGCCTGCCCTTTCTCGCGCAGCCAGTCCACCGCCTTGTTCATATCCCCGCCCGATGCTTCGAGCGCTTTCTTGCAGTCCAGCATGCCTGCGCCGGTTTTTTCGCGCAACTGCCGTACCATTTCAGATGTTACTTCTGCCATGGGTGTCTTTTCTCCTCTCAGGCCCCGACCTGATCGCCCGTCTTCTCGAGTCTATGCCGGGCGATGTTTGATGTCCCGGCCAAAAGAAGGCCGGACCTGCTATGCTTCCCTGCTGTCTTCGACAGCGGCCCGCGCCCTGGCGCGACGCGCCGGTTTGGGTTTCTCTTCGACTTGCTCGGGCTTGGCCTCTTCCTCGATTTCGCCCGCCAGTGCCTCGGCCTCCGTGCGCGAGACGTACTCGACCTCTTCTTCGGCCGCTTCTTCCGCCGTCCGATACTGTCCGTATTTTTCCTCGACATCCTCATAAACCGGGCCGACTTCGACCGCTCTGCCTTCGGCTTCGACCGCTCCGCCGGCGGCTTCGAGTGCCTGCCGGCCCTCGATGCACGCTTCGGCCATTTTCTGCGCGATCAGCTTGACGGCACGAATGGCATCGTCGTTACCCGGAATCACCCAGTCAATCGGATCCGGATCGCAGTTGGTGTCCACAATGGCAATGACCGGAATGCGCAGGCGGTTGGCTTCACGAACGGCGATTTCCTCCTTGTGCGGGTCCACGACAAACAGCATGTCGGGGAGGGTGGTCATGCGTTTGACGCCGGACAGGTTTTTTTCCAAGCCTGCTTTTTCCTTCAGGATTGCCGCCCGTTCTTTCTTGGTGTAAAGGTCCAAGGTGCCGTCGGCTTCCATCTTTTCGATGTCGAGGAGGCGCTGGACACTGCGGCGGATGGTGCGGAAATTGGTCAGCATGCCGCCCAGCCAGCGATTGTTGACGTAATGCATCTGACAGGAAATGGCCGCTTCGGCCACGCTGTCGCGCGCCTGCTTCTTCGTGCCGACAAACAAGAGGCTCTTGCCCTCGGCCACGCTGTCGCGCACAAACTTGTAGGCGTCGCGCAACAACTTGATCGTCTTTTTCAGGTCAATAATGTAGATACCGTTTCGCTCGGTGAAGATATACTTCTTCATCTTGGGATTCCAGCGACGGCTCTGGTGGCCGAAGTGGACGCCCGCTTCGAGCAACTGCTTCATGGAGATGTTGATCATTCGGTGGGACCCCCTTGGTTGATTCCGCCGCCTCCGTCGTCTGAAGCCGCCATCATCCGCCGATCGAATGACACCGCCGGCCCCATCCGGAGACGTGTGTAGTGTTGGAACTTATAGCTTTATGCAAGCAATTGAACCCAGATTTGTTCTATTGACCCTGCATAAAGACACTGTTTGCTACCAAACCGATCCGCCCGGCCGCAAGGGAAAACTTGTCTCTTTGAGTGACTCGTGGAACTCATCTGAGTCAACAACAGTTTTTTTGAATCTTGGCGTCTTGCGTGAGTTCCCCGAAAGGTTCTTACGGCAAAGTGCGAAGGTGTTTCTCCGCCGCCTCGAGCCATGTTTCAAAGATCAACTCCTTTTTGTGCAATTCCCACTGCTGCGGTGAAAAAACGCTGAGGTCTTCGCGCGAATAGCCCGGAACATCCTTTCCCAAAGCGGGCGTTCCGCCTTCGCGTTCCTCGGTCGCATAGAGTTTGTCCATCGCAATGTTGTGCTGCCTTGCCCATTCGCTGATTCGAGTTTCGGGCATTGTGCGAAGGGTCTCGTCGGACCAATTCGGAAAATCCAAGTGCTTTTCCAGCCAAAGGGCCACAGGGCGCGTGATGAAAAACGGGCGGTGGCTGACGGCCGGCACAAAACCGGTCTCGAAGACTCCTTCCGGCGAACCGTGCAGCCGGATAGTGCGCTCGCGCAAGTCTGCAAAGAAGGCTTCGCTGGCCTCGTTCATATTGACCACCGTGTCGGCCAAACCGTTCCAGACAAGTGTCGGCCCGCGCGAGGCGTGAAGGGCATAGAGGACCGCCGGTCGGTCGCCGAGAAAGTTCAGCGAGCGATAGGGAAGTCCCTGACACATCGGTTTCGAGCGGTCCCAGTAGCCGTCGGGCCCGTCGAGATTACCGCCGCCGACAAGAACACAAACGCGCAGCCGGGTTTCGACCGCGCCGGCGAGCGCCAGAACGAACGAGCCAAGCGAATAGCCGGCCGCACCGATTCGCCTGCCGTCCACCTCCGGCCGCTGTTCGAGATACGACACCGCCTGCAGAACGTCAGTGATCATCAGTCCGGCGAGACATCGCGCCAGTGCCTCGCCGCCAACGATGCGGTCGTGGGCCCGCGTGCCTGACAGCCGCTTGATGTTGCGCTCACCCTCGCCGGCTTGGTCGTAGGTCAACACGGCCGCACCGGCCCGCGCATACAGGATGCCGGAGTAAAACGAATACCACGAGTATTTGTCTCCGCCGTGGCCGTTGACGATAATCAAGGCGGGGATTTTTCCCGACGGGGTTTTCGGCAAGGGATGGGGCAGATAAAGGATCGCCGGCACGCGCATGCCGAATTGCGTCGTGTACGTTACCGCTTCGGCCGAAACGCCCGAAGCCGGCGCGAATCGCCGGTGCGTTTGGGCTTGGAGGGCGGGCAGAGGGTCGGGCACAAAGAAAGTTGCACGGATCTTGGCGCGCAGATTCTTATCCCGATCGGTCGCCGGCGACTGGCAAAAGCCGGCAGGAACCAGAAGCAGACAAAAAGCGCACACAAGAACGTGTTTCATTGCAAACCCTCATGTTGCTAGCTGGTTTTCCGCGCTGATACGGCGCCGCAGCAAGGCAAAATAATGGCGACAGCCGCACAAGCGCGCAAGAAATATCCGCTCCTGCTGTGCACTGCGTCCACCTTGTCCATTTTCTTCGCATTATCGTTCGGTTTCGCTTTTTCGTTGCCCCTACCACCTGTTTCGCGCAAAAGGTCTTGCCCATGAACGGCCGCTCACTCATCCCAACCGGATCGGTGTTTGATCCACGCATTTTTTTCACGGTTACACTGCTGGTTATCCAAGCCAGCCTTCTTGTAGCCATCGGCGTGGCAGGCGGGGGCTTTCTGGCCGCCGACCCGCAGGCGCTGATCCGTTATGGCGCGCTGGTCCGCCCGCGGGTCTGGGACGACGGCGAGTATTGGCGATTGCTGACGGCCATGTTCCTCCACAGCGATATATTCCACCTTGCGCTCAACGGGATTTGTCTGCTGTATTTCGGCGGCTATGTGGAGATGATGCTCGGCCGCATGCGTTTTCTTCTGCTCTATTTCGCGTCCGGGCTTTTTGCCAGTCTTCTCTCGCTGGTAATGGGCAAGCCGCTGGCGATCTGCATCGGGGCCTCGGGCGCCATTTTTGGCGTGGTGGTGGCCTATCTGATGGTGCGAGTTCGCGGGCCCGACCCATGGACTCAGGTCATGCGGGAGCGGGCTTCGCGGCTGCTCTTTTTTCTGATCGGCCTGCAACTGGCCGTCGGGTTTCTGATTCCCCAGATAGACGCTATGGCGCATGTCGGGGGTGCGTTGACCGGACTGACTCTGGGCTATTTTCTGGTCAGCCAGTGGCAGCCACTCGCCGTAGGATGGCGGTTTCGGCCTGTTGCGGCGCTGGGCCTTTGGCTGGGGGCAGCGCTGGCTCTCAGCGTTCAGGCCGCACGACCGCCCGATGGGCCGACGTATCATGTGGCGGCCGCCCTCTATTATCTGGGCGAAAACCGCGCGCGCAGCCTTGCGCATTTTGATCGCGCTGTTGCCGCCGACGCCGCGCGGGCCGTGGCCAGACTGGACCGGATGGTTCCGCGCTCGCAGCTCAAGCCTTACGTGATTGCCACGTTTCTGGAATATCTCGATGATCCCGCACCCGCCATCGAGTTCTATCAGACGCGTGCTGCCCGCAACGCCTCCGCCGATGATCTCTGGCTTCTAATCTCGCTTCTCCAACGACCGGACGTTGCCGACTACGACGCGGCGCTGGCCGTGTGCGCCGATGGCCGCAAACGCTTTCCCGATATGCTGCGCTGGGACTTGCTCGAAGCCCGTGTCCACGCCCATTTCCGACGGTTCGAGGCCGCGCTCGAACGACTCGATCAGACCGCCGCCACCTCACTGCCCCTCACAGCGGCCTACTGGGAAATCCGCGCTCATTGTTACGTTCGCCGCGGCCAGTGGGTGGAAGCTGATGAGGCTACCAGCCGCTGTCTGGCTGCACCGCCATCCGGCATGGAAGACGTGCAATTGCGGGCGCCGAATTACGTTATAGCCGACTGGCGCTATCTCACGCTGCGCCGCTTGGGCCGCACCACCGAGGCACTGGCCCTTTGGGATGAAATGGAAAAACATTGGCGCGCAGACTATCTCCGCAATCCCGACGACCCGGTTGGCGCCAACAATCTGGCCTGGTTTCTCGCCACCCATCCGCGTGCGGAATCGGATACCACTTCCGCGCCCGTTCGCGCCACAACCGTCCCCCTTGCCGCCGAACTCGAAGAGGCGCTTCTTCTGGCGCGCTGGTCGGTGGAAGCTGCGCCCGAGGCCTACAACCTCGACACTCTGGCATGGATTGAACATCTGCGCGGCAATCACGAGGCCGCGTGGCAGGCGATGAGTCAGGCGTTGCGCCGGCGCGCTAGCGCCCGGCCGGAGTATCATTATCACGCCGGCGCCATTTTGGCCGCTTTGGGGAAAAATGAGGAAGCCATTGCTTTTCTCCAACATGCAATCCAGCGCGGGGTGGATTTCGACGAATACGGTGAAGCGGAGGCCTTGCTGCAGCGTCTCGAATCCGCGGCGGCGGGTGCAAAAAACATGACGCGCGCAACCCCAATCTCCGCTGCGCGCGCCATGCTTGTATCTATCTGAAGAGCGCTCTGCGCTCAGAATTCCACGTCGAACCCAAAGAACCAACGCGGGCGGTCAGGCCGCAGACGCACGTCCACCACCGCCGTCCTGCCCGGCCTGACCTCGACATCTTCCGTGAATGTCCGGTATCCCGACATGCGGATTTTTACTTCGTGCCGCCCTGCCGGCACATTGCGCACCACCAACGGTGTGTAACCGCGCACCACATCGTCCACCTCGACGCGGGCGCCGGGGGGATAGGAATTGACGCTAATTTCGCCGAACGCCGGCCGGGGCGGCTCGTAGGGGTCTATGACTTGGAGTCGAAAGTACGACTCGGCCACCTCGCGGTCATAAACAATCGGTTCGGGCTGCGGCTCGACCACAATGGCTTGGGGACGCGGGGCCGGCTCAATGGCGATGCTCTCGGCGGTCCGGCCGCCGGTGCGCCGCGTTTCATCCGACTCGCCGCCGATTTCTGCCTTGCCGCGCGAGGAACCGCTTCGGGTTTTCATCTGCTCGCGCGCGTCCACCTTCTTCGACTCGCGCTGATACTCCCGCAAAAAGCCCTCCGACCCTGCCTCATAGAGAGGGAATGGATTGTCGGGCGTGAAGCGATACCGGTTTTCATAGCCGAGGGGACGATAGCGAACGGCCACAAGCCGCAGATGCTCGGTGCCGGGCGGCCCCACCACGCGCAGCCGGTAGCTGGCATCGGGAATGCTGTAGCGCCCGCCGGGGACGCAAAAGTTGTCCGGGTCATAGTAGTTGGGGAACAGTTGCCGGGTGACGCCGCGGGTGTCCGTGTCAAAAATATAGACATAGCATGGACGGGTGACGCGGAAGTGAATCCGGATCAACTCGCCAACGCTGTACGTGCGCTTATCCGCCCAGATTGTGGCGTTGAAAAACCGGTCGCTGGGCATCGGCGGGGGCGCCGGCGGTTCGGGAACGATCCGCGGTTCGATGGCAATGCTTTCGGGACGCGCATCGCCCCGCTTGCTCTCCTGCTGGGCCGAATAGACGACCGTTGCGGCAAGGGCTACGGCAATCAGCACGGCTGCAATGCTCTGTTTGATCTCGTTGTTTCTCATGGGTGGGGCCGCCTTTCTGCATTCAGATTGGATACCGTGTAACCGACACAGAGAGTATAGCGAGCAATGTTTGTGCCATGTCAAGCAAATCGGCAGTCGCTTTGGGCAGTCGCTTTGGACTGCGGCAGCCATGCTGCCGCTTTCTTTTGTGCCAAGATCAAACACTCCAAGCGGGGGTTCTTTGTGAAGCACCGACGCTTTGTCTGACGACGGACGATTTCAGCAAAGCGGCAGCATGGCTGCCGCACTCCAAAGGTTTTTGCGCTGTGTGGTGGTTTTTTTCCGGCATCACGAGGCGGTCTTGCTTGCGCTCGCGGGAACCTTTTCCCGATTTCTGGAGATGCACCCGGGAATTTCTTCACGTAATTTTTGCCTTGACACTGCAGGGTTGGAGCCGGAGACTTCCATCTTGCTGAGCGGGAATAGCTCAGGTGGTAGAGCACGACCTTGCCAAGGTCGGGGTCGCGGGTTCAAATCCCGTTTCCCGCTCCATCCATGCCGCGGTGCGAGGGAAAACCTCTGCCGCGGCGCTTGTTTTTCCGCGCAACGTTTTCAAACTGTTTCAATTGTGCCGCTCTTTCCTGATTTGGCGCCTTTGCGCGAGGCCTTATCTGAACGATCACGGCAACTTCCACAAGCCCGCAAATCCGATTGACCTTGGGGATTTTCCTGCCGTAGATTCCATTGGCGATTTTGCGAGCGAGGCAGACTTGCGTGGTTGTTCGAGAATCGTTTTCCCGTCCGCTGCCGGAGCCGGCTCAACGACCGCTGTCGGTGCTTTGGTCGTGGCTTGGCGTTCTGCTGGCTGCCGCTCTGGCGACCGTTATGGCGGGATTGGCCTCGGCGGCCTTGCCTGTGCTTCCGCTGGCTGCACTGGTTGGTGTTCTCGGCGCCGCATGGCTGATTCAGCGACCGGTGCGCTGCGTGTATCTGCTGATTGCCACAGTTTTTCTGGAGTCGGCGGATATGTCATTTTACGTGGGCCCGACGCGCGTACGCATCGCGCAAATTTTGCTGGGGCCGACCCTTGTGATCGCCGCATTGCAGGCTGCGTCGGGAATGATCCGCCTCCATCGCGTTCCCCTGCTAACCCCGCTGCTGCTGTATCTGGGGTGCAACTTTGTTTCGATGCTGTTCAGCCCCGTGCCGCAGCAAAGCGCAAAAATCTTCATTCTCATCGCCAGCTGTGCCGTTCTGTATACCATCTGCTATCTTCTTGTGCGCGATGATCCGGCTGCATGGCCTACCGTGTTTCGATGGTTCTTGCTCATCGGGCTAATCCAGATCGCGTTTGGCTGGTATCAGGTGGCCGCCGGCTTGGCCAACGTCAAACTGGGCACCAATCTCTACATCGGGCATCTGGGATTGATCCATAGCGACTATGTCGGGACCATTTTTGGGCGGCCGTATGGCACGCTGCCCGAGCCGGACAATTACGGTGCCGTCTGCGTGTTCTATGCGCTGTTTGCGGGCCTGCTTTGGTTGACCGATGCCGCGCCGCAACGCCTGCGCCGGTTGGCGGGGGTGGTGGCGTTGGCTGCGCTGGCCGGAACACTGATTGCGCTGGTTCGGGCCTCGTGGTTCGGTTTTATAGTCGGCGTGCTTGCAGCGATAGGCTACTGGCAATCAGGGCGTCTGGCCGGACTGCGCGCAAGACGCCTTGGCACGGTCCTGCTTGGCGGGCTTTTGCTGACTACGGTACTGATCGCCGGCTCCGAATCGGTGAGGTCGGTGCTGGCGAAACGATTCATCAGCGACCACGCAGAAGAAGCGGCGATCTCGAAGGAGAATGTTCGGTTTATCCAGATGAGCATTGCCTATTCGCTGTTCCGCCAAAGCCCTCTGATCGGCAACGGGCCGGGCAGTTTTACGATGCTCGGCAGCGTCGGTGTTCATGAGCTTTACTATATCGAAACGGCGCAGGATTTCAGCCGTCTTTATGATCCCTCAATCCTGACGACGGTGTTGAATGATACGGGGCTGGTGGGCGCGGCGGCGTTCTTGCTTCTGGCGGCTGCTTATTGGACCTATCTGCGCAGGCAGACAGGCCGCAACCGCGAACTGCGGGCGCGCACCGCGGCGCTTTGCGCCCATTCGGCTTTCGTCGGCTACTTCGCATCGTTCATTTTCACGCACATGTTCTGGCTGCCTCTGACCTGGCTTTTTCTGACTATGGTGATGGCTTTGGCGAAATTCGGATTGCCGGAGGAGTCGGGGCACGACCCGGCAAGCGACAGCGGTTCCACACTTGACGCCGGCAAGCCAATGGCGTAGGCAATTCTGTCGGATTGCGCTCATCGGAAACAAAAAGGGAGTGCGGCGGCTTTGAGTGAAACAACCCCCAAGAAAATGAGTTTTGAAAAAGCCATGGCCCGGCTGGAAGAAATCGTTCAGCGGCTCGAATCGGGCCAAGCCTCGCTCGATGAAACCATCCGCCTGTTCGAGGAAGGCAAACGGCTCGGACAGGACTGCCGCCGCCAACTAACCGAGGTCGAGAAGAAAATCCAGAAAATTGTTGAAAAAGAAAACGGCGAGATTGCTCTCGAAGATTTCGAGACCGACGAGGACAAGCCGTAGCGAACGCGGAACGGAGGGGAGGCAGCAGCCGCACGGCCGAGCCCATCCCGCCCGTCCTCATTGTCCACAATGTCCTCTTTCCCAACACTCACACTTTGTGAGGTGAACTGACTTGAGCCTTCTGGAGACGATAGACTCACCGGCTGATCTGAAACGTCTCAAGCCGGAGGAATTGGTTCAACTGGCCGATGAAATTCGCCAAACTATCATCCAAACCGTAGCCCGCGTCGGCGGGCATATTGGCGCCTCGCTGGGCGTCGTCGAACTGACCGTCGCTCTCCATTACTGCTTCGACGCCCCCCGCGACAAGCTGGTCTGGGATGTCAGTCATCAAGCCTATGCCCACAAGCTCCTGACGGGCCGGCGCGACCGGTTTCACACCCTGCGCCAGACCGGCGGCCTCTGTGGGTTCTGTTCGCGTGCCGAAAGCGAATTCGACGCGTTCGGCGCAGGCCATTCGAGCACCTCGATCTCGGCGGCCCTTGGTCTGGCCACCGCCCGCGACCTCGCCGGAGAGAACTATCGCGTCGTTGCCATCATCGGCGACGGCTCGATGACCGGAGGCCTCGCCTACGAAGGATTGAACAATGCCGGCCATGCCGCCCGCGACCTGATTGTCATCCTCAACGACAACGAGATGTCCATCGAGCGCAACGTCGGCGCCATGCCGCGCTATCTCAACCGCCTGATCACGGGCAAGTTCTACAACGAGGCCCATCGCGAAATCGGCGAGATGATCAACCGTATCCCCGCTTACGGCTCGCGCCTGATGTCCTTGGCCAAGAGGCTGCGCGAAAGCATCAAGGGACTGATCGTTCCCGGCATGCTGTTCGAGGAACTGGGCTTCCGGTATTTCGGCCCGATTGACGGCCACGATTTGCCGACGCTGATTTCCACCTTCAGCAACCTTAAAAACCTCAAAGGCCCCCAGCTGATTCACGTGATTACCAAGAAGGGCAAAGGCTATGGCCCTTCCGAGCGCGACCCCGTGCGTTGGCACGGCGCCGGTCCGTTTTGTGTGGAAACCGGCGAACCCGAAGCCCACGTCGGCCCGCCCACTTACACGGAAGTGTTCGGGCAGACCCTTTGCGAGATTGCCGACGAGCACAGCGATGTAGTGGCCATTACGGCGGCGATGATTCCGGGCACCGGTCTGGGCAAGTTCGCCGCGCGCTATCCGGAGCGCTGTTTTGACGTGGGCATTGCCGAGTCGCATGCTGTCACATTTGCGGCGGGGCTGGCTGCCGAGGGGCTGCGGCCGATTGTGGCGATCTATTCAACCTTTCTGCAGCGCGCCTTCGATCAGATCATCCATGATGTTGCGCTGCAAAAGCTTCCCGTCATTTTCGCCATAGACCGCGCCGGACTGGTCGGTCAGGACGGCCCGACCCACCACGGCGTCTTTGATCTTTCCTATCTGCGCATGATCCCCAATATGGTGATCATGTCGCCGCGCGACGAAGTGGAACTGCGCGATATGCTTCTGACGGCCGTGGCCTACGACCACGGGCCGATCGCCCTGCGCTTTCCACGGGCCATGGGAGTCGGGGCTGACTTGTCCGTTCCGCCGCGGCATCTGGAAATCGGCCGTGCGGAGGTTCTGCGCGAAGGCCGCGAGATTGCCTTCATCGCCCTCGGGCCAATTGTTCACGAGGCACTGAAGGCCGCCGAGATTCTGGCTGCCGAAGGCATCGAGGCGGGTGTGGTCAATGCCCGCTTTGCCAAACCGCTCGACGAACCGCTTCTGCTGCGCCCCGCCGCTATTCGCATTTGGTTACGGTCGAGGACAATGTGCTCGCCGGCGGCTTCGGGTCTGCCGTGCTGGAGTTGCTCAATCAGAAAGGCGCAACGTTTGCGCAATGCCACTGTGTCGGCTTGCCCGACCGGTTTGTCGAGCACGGCGATCTGGCGGCTTTGGCCGAGCGCTACGGGCTGAATGCAGCGGCGTTGGCGGATCGGGTTCGCACGGTGGCCGGCCGGGGGGTGTCGCGCACCCTCGCCGTCGGTGAAAAAAGCCGCTAAGTCCCGCGG